>JBOHZW010000325.1:0-23925 GCA_050738715.1 Steroidobacteraceae bacterium
CCGTTCACGTTCGCGCCGGATGGGAATCCGCTGGTCGGACCGGTGCGGGGATTGCGCAATTATTGGGTGGCCTGCGCGGTGATGGCCGGCTTCAGCCAGGGCGGAGGCATCGGACTGGTGCTGTCGCGCTGGATGGCCGAGAACGATCCGGGGCAGGACATCCTGTCGATGGACGTCGCGCGCTTCGGCGCTTTCGCAACGCCGCGCTATACCGCCGTAAAGGTCCCGGAAAATTATGCGCGGCGCTTTCGGCTCGTTTATCCGAACGAGGAACTGACGGCGGGAAGACCGCTGCGGCGCTCGCCGATTTACGATCGGCTCGTTGCTGCTGGCGCGGTCATGGGCGCCAATTTCGGACTCGAGAATGCGTTGTGGTTTGCACCCCCTGGCGTCGCGCCGATGGAGACACCCAGCTATCGCCGCTCCGAGGCCTTCGAGCATGTGCGCGCCGAGTGTCGCGCCGTCCGTGCAGGCGTTGGCCTCTACGAAACCAGCAACTACGGCAAGTATGAAGTGACGGGGAAGGGCGCGCGCGCCTGGCTCGATGGCGTATTCGCGTGCCGCATCCCGCGCCCCGGCAGGCTCGCGCTGGCGCCAATGCTCAACGAGGCCGGACGCATCGTCGGCGACCTGTCGATCGCCTGCCTGGCGGATGATCGGTACCTGATCGTCGGTTCGGGTTTTGCCGAGGAATATCACCTGCGCTGGTTCTGGGGTGCATCGCCGCCCGCCGACGTATTCGTGCGCTCCGCAGCATCGACGCTGAACGGCGTGTCGATCGCGGGTCCCGGTTCACGCGCGCTGCTGCAACAGCTCGTGCGTATCGACCTGGCCAGGGAATCATTCAAATTGTTCGATGCGCGCGAGACTGCGGTCGGCATGTCACCCACCGTACTCACGCGCGCCGGATTCACCGGCGAACTGGGCTATGAAATCTGGACAACGCCCGACTACTTCGCCACGCTTTACGACGAATTGCTCGAAGCAGGCCGCGGCCAGAGCGTCACGCTCTTCGGAGGACGCGCACTGTCCTCGCTCCGGCTCGAGAAAGGCTACGGCTCGTTCAACAAGGATTTCCGTCCCGATTACACGCCCGCCGAGACCGGGCTCGATCGCTACGTGGATTTCAACAAGAGCGCGTTCACCGGGCGTGACGCCGCGCTCGCCGAGCGCGCGTCGGGACCGAAGCGCCGATTCGTGATCCTCGAGATCATCGATGCGGAAACCGAAGCGATCGGTTACGAATCGATCATGAAGGAGGGCGCTGCTGTTGGCTACGTGACCTCGGCAGCCTACGGACATTGCGTCGACAAGAGTCTCGCGGCGGGCTACGTGCCGACGGTACTCGCGCGCGATGGCGAGGAATTCGAGATCGACATCCTGGGCGTCGCGTGCCGCGCGGTGATCAGGCTGGCCGCGAGTCTCGATCCGCAAGGACTGCGCTTGCGGAGCTGACGCATATATAAGTATCTATTACATGACATAATACTTGTATGTGTTTGAATAACAAGAGCCAATACGAGATTCTGGGGACGACATGCCGCAGCGACTGATGATTGAAACGCGTTCGATCGACTACGTGCCACTGGCGGAACGGCACGGCAAGGTGCGCGACCTGTGGCCGGTGTGGTTCTCGGGCGAGGCAAACCTGGCAACACTCGCGGTCGGCGTGATCGGTGTCGCGATGGGCCTGTCGATGTGGTGGACGACGATTGCGGTCGTCGGCGGTTGTGCGCTGGGCACGTTCTTCATGGCTTTCCATTCCACGCAGGGGCCGCAACTCGGACTGCCACAACTGATTCAGTCGCGGCCTCAATTCGGTTACCTCGGCGCGTTGCTCGTGTGGGTCGTCGCGCTGGTCGCGTACATCGGATACAACGCATTCAACTGCGTGCTTGCCGCACAGGCCACCCGCCAACTGCTTGGCGGCAGCCGCGTCCCGGACGCCTGGATCATTCTCTGCTTTTCGGCGCTCGCCCTGGCGATGGCTGCGGTCGGCTACGACTGGATCCACCGCGTGCAGCGGCTGTTCGCTTATTTCATGCTGCTGTTGCTCGGCGCATTCACGCTGGCCGCGCTGTGGCTGATCCCGATACCGGCCACGTTGATGCGGCTCGGTGAACTCAAGACGACCCCGTTCCTCGTGCAATTCTTTGCGGCGGCAGCGTATCAACTCAGTTGGTCGATCTATGTCAGCGACTACTCGCGCTACCTGCCGGCCAACGTCGGTGTCGCCGCTTCGTTCTGGTGGACGTACCTCGGCGCGTTCATCGGCGGCGTTTGGATGATGCTGATCGGCACGTTGGCCGCGGCGATCAGCCCGCATCCCGACGTCGCTGCGGCGGTACAGGCCTCGGCCGATCTCGTGACACCGGGATTCGGATTCGTGCTGCTCGCCGGCGGCATCCTTGGCCTGGTGTCGATCACGGGACTCAACTTCTACGGTGCCTCGCTCACGCTGCTGAGCGTTGCCGACTGCGTGAAACCGCAGAAAAGCGGCCTTCGCGGGCGCATTGTCACACTGCTGCTCGCTTTTGCGGTCTCGCTCGGACTCGCGCTGATGTCTTCGCCGGATTTCGCCAACCGGTTCGATGAGCTGTTGTCGGTGCTGCTGTACCTGTTTACGCCCTGGACGGCGATCAACCTCGTCGATTTCTACTGGGTGCGCAAGTGCCGCTACTCGGTGCGCGAGATATTCAATCCGCACGGCATATATGGACGGTGGAGCTGGCGCGGATTGCTCGCCTACGCGATCGGATTTGCGGCCATGGCGCCGTTCTTCAGCACACGGCTGTATCGCGGCCCGGTCGCCATGGCGCTGGGCGGCGCAGACCTTGCGATGCTGGTCGGCCTGCCGGTTTCCGCAATCGTCTATATATTCGCCTGCCGCTCACTGGATCGGGAACAGGAATGGGCCGCCGCCGCCAGCGCGGACCGCGGACTGGATCCGCACGCGGCAACTTCGGCGCCCTGAGCGTTTGCGCCGGCGTCAGCGAAACGTCGTCCAGATCGTCTTCAGGTCGGTGTATTTCTCGATCGCATGCGGCGAGCGATCGCGGCCAAAACCTGATTGCTTGAACCCGCCGAACGGCGTGGTCATCGCGGACTTGAAATAGGTGTTGATCCACACCGTGCCGGCGCGCAACGCGTTCGAGACCCGGTGCGCCGCATCCATGTCTCGCGTCCACACGGCCGCCGCGAGCCCATAGATCGAATCATTCGCGAGCCGGAGCGCGTCGGTTTCATCCCGGGCGTCGGTCACGGCGAGCACGGGCCCGAAGATCTCCTCGCGCGCAACCCGCATGCGCGGGCCAACCTTGTCGAGGATCGTGGCTTCGACATAGTTGCCGCCACTGTCGGGCATCGCCTGGCGGCCGCCGAGCGCCAGTTCTGCGCCCTCGGCGATGCCGGTGTCGATGTAGCCCAGTACGCGGCGCATGTGCGCCGCATCGATCAGCGCGCCCATCTTCGTGGACGGATCGAGCGGATGGCCCAGCGTGATCGTTGCGGCGACGCGTTTCACCTCAGCCAGCAACTCGGGCTTGATGCCCGAATCGCAGATCAGGCGCGAACCGGCGTTGCATGATTCCCCCTGGTTGTAGAAGATCGCCCAGGCGATGTCCTTCGCTGCCGCTTCGAGGTCGGCATCGCGCAGCACGATCTGCGGACTCTTGCCGCCCAGCTCAAGCGCGACGCGCTTCAGGTTCGACTCGCCTGCATAGCGCAGCATCAGCTTGCCGACCTCGGTGGAGCCGGTGAAGGTCACCAGGTCGACATCGCCGTGCAGCGCGAGCGCCTTGCCGGCTTCCTCGCCGTAGCCGGGCACGACGTTCAACACGCCCGGTGGGATGCCGGCCTGCAGCGCGAGTTCGCCAAGCCGTATTGCGCCGTATGGCGATTGCTCCGCCGGCTTCAGCACGACCGAGTTGCCGGCGAGCAGCGCTGGGCCCAGCTTCCACGCAGCGATGATCAACGGATAGTTCCACGGGATGATCGCGGCGATCACCCCGAGCGGCTCGCGTCGGATCAACGCGAGGTCCTTGGGACCGGTGGGCGCGATTTCATCGTAGAGCTTGTCGGCGAACTCGGCGTAATAGGCGATGCAGTTCGCCGCCGCCGGCACATCCGATTCCAGGGAATCGCCGATCGGCTTGCCGACATCAAGCGTCTCGAGCAGCGCCAGGCGCTCCAGTTCGCCGCGGATCAGTTCAGCAAAACGCAACAGCACGCGCTTGCGCTGCGGCGGTTCCATGTGTCGCCAGGTGCCGGCCTCGAAGCTCGCGCGCGCCGCGGCAACCGCAGCATCGACGTCGGTCGCGTCACAGCGCGCCACCGCTCCGATGATGCGTCCATCGATCGGGCTGACTGAATCGAAGCTCCGCCCCGATGCCGCCGCGCGGAACTCGCCGCCGATCAGGGCGCGTCCCTGGGGCTCAAGTGACTTGGACAGGCTCTCCCATTGCGCGCGGCTGCGCGTACGGAGGTCGGTGCTCATCGAAATCATTCTCCAGTGGTCCCTGGGGCGCCGACAAATGTCATGCGCGTATCGAAAAATGTCATGGAATCATTGCGCTAAAGGGTCATTTCTTACCCTGCGCGCGCACGATACTATGGGGCACCATGAGCAAACCCGCCATAGGCCGTCGCTGGTTGCCGCTGAATGCACTGCGCGCCTTCGAGGGCGTAGCCAAGCACGGCAGTTTTACGGTTGCGGCCAACACGCTGTTGATCTCGCAGAGCGCACTGTCGCGGCATGTCATCGCGCTCGAGACGCTCATTGGCGCGCAATTGTTCGAGCGCCGCCCGCATTCGCTGGTGCTGACGCAGGCGGGAGCGCACCTGTTGCCGGCGGTGATCAAATCCTTCGACCGGCTCGAGTACGCCCTCGATGACATCCGCAACGAAGGCACCCCGACGCAGCGCACGCTGCGCGTGCAGATGCCGCCGAGCTTTGCGGTGCAACTGGCGGTGCCGATCCTGCGCGATTTCCGGCGCGCCAGCTCCGACGTCGAGATCGATCTCGTCAGTCCCTACGGCGTGGGGCCGCCGCTCAGCGATGTCGATGTCGCCGTCATCTACTCAAAGCCAACCGTCACGCACATGATTGCGGACCTGCTCTGGCCGGTGCGGCTGAATGTGCTGTGCCATCCGAACCTGGCCGAAAAATTTGCCGACAAGGATCTGCCGACGTTCCTCGCCGCAAACGAATTGATCCATGTGCGGCTCGCTGACCAGTCGCGGCATCATCTGTGGGCGCAGTTCATTCGCCAGGCCGGCATCAGTTCCGTCAACTATGAGCGCGGGCTCGTGTTCGACACCGCGACACTGGCGGTGCAGTACGCGCTGAGCGGCGAAGGCGTGCTGCTGGTTGACGAGAAGCTGTTCAGCGAGGAGATCCGCGCCGGCAGGTTGGTGCGTCCGTACGAAGCCTCGCTCGATGACGGCTATGGCTACTACCTGATCACGCATCCCGAAACGCTGGGCGACACGGCGATCGCATTGTTCCGCTCCTGGTTGATCGAGCGATTCGGCAAGACTGCGCCGCCGGCCGATGCGGCGCTGAGGCTGGCGGTATCGAATGAATGAACGCGATGAGCGCGCCGCCCGCCGGAGCAGGCGGCGCCCCGGTGCAGCGGAGTCGACGCCGCCTCCACCTGATCGCTCACTGACCTACCGTCACCTCGAGAATCCATTCGAGCCGTTGCGGGTTTTTTCCGACGACCAGGTCGCGGCAATCCACGACGCGGCGCTCACGTTGCTCGAAAACCAGGGCATGAGGGTGCTGGCCGCCGACGCGCGCGCACGCTACGCCGCGGGCGGTGCACTAGTCGACGAGGCGACGCTGATGGTGCGCTTTGATCGCGGCCTCGTCGCGCAGTCGCTGGCCAGCGCACCGCGCGACTTCTCGCTGCACGCGCTCGATCCCGATCGCACGGTCTCGTTGGCGGGCCGCGGCGTGGCCTTCGCACCCACTTCCGGGCCGCCGAATATCATGGACATCGAGCGCGGCCGGCGCGCCGGCACGTTCGATGACTTCTGCAACCTGATGAAATTGTGCCAGAGCTTCGAGGCGATCCACGTGCTCGGGAGCGGTGTCGAGCCGCAGGACATTGCGGTACATGTCCGTCACCTTGAAGTCACGCGAGCACAGTTGCTCTTGACGGACAAAGTGCCGTTCATTTTTTCCCGCGGGCACCAGCAGGTGGCCGACAACTTCGCATTGCTGCGCATCGCACACGGCCTGAGCGAAGAACAATTCGCGCAGCGGCCGTACACGTACACGGTCATCAACACGAATTCCCCGCTCCAGCTCGACATCCCGATGTCCGAAGGTATCGTCGATTTCGCGCTAGCCGGCCAACCGACAATCATCACGCCTTTCACGCTCGCGGGGGCCATGGCGCCGGTCACGATCGCGGGAGCGTTGACGCTCGCGCATGCCGAGGCGCTCGCCGGGCTGACCCTCGCGCAGATCACGCGGCCGGGCGCGCCGGTGATCTACGGCAGCTTTACTTCCAACGTGGACATGAAATCCGGCTCACCGGCATTCGGCACGCCCGAATACGTGAAGGCCTCCTTCGGCGCCGGACAATTGGCGCGCTTCCTCAACTTGCCGTGGCGCTCATCGAACGCGACGGCCTCGAACGTTCCCGATGCGCAAGCCGCGTACGAGGCGCAGATGAGCCTTTGGGGTGCGCTGCTCGGTGGCTGCAATTTCATCCTGCACGCGGCCGGCTGGATGGAGAGCGGCTTGTCGACCAGTTACGAGAAATTCATCCTCGATGTCGAGATGCTGCAGATGTTCGCGGAGGTGTTCCAGCCGGTGGGTGCAACCAGCGCCGATATCGGCCTCGATGCCGTCGGCGAGGTCGGTCCCGGCGGTCATTTCTTCGGTTGCGCGCACACGATGGAACGCTATCGCACCGCGTTCTACGCGCCGATGGTGTCGGATTGGCGCAACTACGGCGCCTGGACCGACGATGGCGCCCGCACCGCGACGCAACGCGCGAACTCGATCTGGCACGAGCGCCTCAATGAATTCGTAGCGCCCGCGCGCGATCCTGCCATCGTCGAGGCGCTCGAGGCTTTCGTCGAGCGGCGCAAGGCCGAGGGCGGCGCACCGCCCGTCACTTAAGGACCAGTTCATGAGAACGGAAGCCAGGGTCGCCGTCATCGGCGGCGGCGTCGTCGGCGCCAGCGTGTTGTACCACCTGACGAAAGCGGGCTGGAAAGACGTGCTGCTGATCGAGCGCGCGGAGCTGACTTCCGGCTCGACCTGGCACGCGGCCGGCGGCATGCATACGTTGAACGGCGATCCGAACGTCGCAAAACTCCAGCAGTACACGATCCAGCTCTACAGCGAGATCGAGAAGATCTCGGGACAATCCTGCGGATTGCACATCACCGGCGGCGCGATGCTCGCCGGCACGCGCGAACGCATGGACTGGCTGAAAATGGCCCAGGCCCGCGGCCGTTACCTGGGGATGGAACTGGAATTGCTGTCGGCCGCGGAGATGAAGAAGATCTGCCCGCTGATCGACGAGGAGTGCTTCGTCGGCGGCCTGTACGATCCGATCGAGGGCCATGTCGATCCGTTTGGGGTGACGCATGCCTACGCGAAGGCAGCGCAGATCGGCGGCGCGGAGATCGTGCGCCAGACGCGCGTGCTCGACACGAAGCAGCGTAGCGATGGCAGCTGGGATGTCATCACGGAAAAGGGCAATGTGCACGCCGAGCACGTCGTCAATGCCGGCGGCCTGTGGGCGCGCGAAGTGGGCCGCATGGTCGGGCTCGAGTTGCCGGTGCTGGCAATGGAGCACCAATACCTGATCACCGAAGACCTGCCCGAGCTTGCGGGACAGAAAGAACAGCTGATGTGCATCGACTTCGAGGGCGAGATCTACATGCGCCAGGAACGTGGCGGCATGCTGCTCGGAACCTACGAGCAAGCCTGCGTACCCTGGTCGCCGCGCGTCACGCCCTGGGATTTCGGCCAGGATCTGCTGCCGAACGATCTGGAGCGCATCGCGCCGAGTCTCGAGGTGGGTTTCAAGCATTTTCCGAGGCTCGCCGACGCGGGCATCCGCAAGATCGTCAACGGTCCATTCACGTTTGCACCCGATGGCAATCCGCTCGTCGGCCCGATCAAGGGGCTGCGCAACTACTGGGTCGCCTGCGGTGTCATGGCCGGCTTCAGCCAGGGCGGAGGGGTGGGGCTCTCGCTGGCGAACTGGATGGTCGAGGGCGATCCGGGCGCGGACATCTGGGGCATGGACGTCGCGCGTTACGGCGATTGGGCGACGCGCGCGTACACGAATGCCAAGGTGCGCGAAAATTATTCGCGGCGCTTTCGCATTCGATTCCCGAATGAAGAACTGCCAGCGGCGCGCCCGCTGCGGACCTCGCCGGTGTACGAACGGCTAAAGAGTGAGAATGCCGTATTCGGTGACTACTGCGGGCTCGAGCACGCATTGTGGTTCGCACCGAAGGGCAGCGAGCCCGCCGAACAGATCACGTTCCATCGTTCGAACGCGCACGCGCATGTCGCGGCGGAATGCAGCGCGGTGCGCGACGGCGTCGGCATGATCGAGATCACCAATTACGGCAAGTTCGATGTCAGCGGTCCCGCTGGGGTCGACTGGCTCTCGAAAGTCATGGCCAACAAGGTGCCGAAGCCTGGGCGCCTTTCACTCTCGCCAATGTTGAACGAGCGAGGACGCCTGATTGGCGATTTCACGCTCGGCCGCGTTTCGGACGAACGTGTATTCCTCGTCGGCACTTATGCGGCAGAGGCGTACTACCTGCGCTGGTTCGAGCGCACGCTGCCGCCGGCGGGCGTCAGCGTGCGTCCCTGCGCCATGGAGTACGCCGGTCTGTCCGTGGCCGGGCCGAACAGCCGCGCATTGCTGCAGGGGCTCGTCGGCTTCGACCTTTCCAATGAAGCGTTTCCGTTCATGAGTTTCCGCGCTGCGGATGTCGGCATGGTGCCGGCGCTGATCGGCCGCGTGTCATTCACCGGCGATCTGGGCTATGAAATCTGGGTCACCAGCGACTACCAGCGGGCGTTGTACGACCTGTTGATGGAAGCCGGCCGACAGTTCGGATTGAAGTTGTTCGGCGGACGCGCACTGAATGCGATGCGTCTGGAGAAATCGTTCGGCACCTGGGCGCGCGAGTTCCGGCCCATCTACGGCGCGTACGAAGCGGGCCTGGGGCGCTTCGTCGATCTGTCGAAGCCCGACTTTATCGGGCGCGCGGCCGCAATAAAGGAAAAGGAGCGCGGTGGCGAGCGCAAGCTGATCACGCTGGCGGTCGATGCCCAGGATGCCGATGCGATCGGCGATGAACCGATCTGGCACGGCGGGAAAGTCGTTGGCTGGGTCACGTCGGGCGGCTATGGCCACAGCGTGGGTCAATCGCTTGCGATGGGATACGTCGCGAACTCGGTGGCTGCCGAAACCAGCGGCTTCGCCGTCGAGATCATCGGCGCACGTCGCGATGCGCAGCGCCTTGCCGAGGCTCCCTTCGATTCGTCCGGTGCGCGGATGCGCAGTTGACAGGCCTCATGTCACCGAACGACAGGCTCGACGCGTTTCCGGTAACCCGCAAGTGGCCGCCAAAGTTCCCGGACCGGCTGCAGCTGTACACGCTCGGCACGCCGAATGGCATCAAGGTCGCCGTGATGCTGGAGGAAATCGCACTCCCATACGAGGCGCACCGCGTCAGCTTCGACGACAAGGACCAGTATTCGCCCGAGTTCACCGCGCTCAATCCGAACAACCGCATTCCGGCGATCATCGATCCGGATGGCCCTGGCGGCAAACCGCTGCCGCTGTTCGAGTCTGGTGCGATCCTGTGGTACCTGGCCGAGAAAACCGGCCAACTGCTGCCTCGCGACACGGCAATGCGTATTGCGACGCTGCAGTGGCTGATGTTCCAGATGAGCAATGTGGGTCCGATCTTCGGCCAAGTCGGATTCTTCAACCGCTTCGCAGGACACGAGTGGGAAGACAAGCGGCCACTCGATCGCTACATCGCCGAATCACGCCGTCTGCTGGAGGTGCTCGATGGCCAGCTGGCTTTTAACCGCTGGATCACGGGCGAGGATTACACGATCGCCGATGTCGCGACGTTTCCCTGGGTCAATCACCTGGTGACCTACTACCAGGCCGCCGAACTGCTGAAGTATTCAGAGCTCGCCAACGTGCAGCGCGCCACGCGGCAATTCCTCGAGCGGCCGGCGGTGATCAAGGGCATGCAGGTGCCGCGACGCCCGGTCGCGACGTAGCTACGAGGATGGCAGCAACCGACCGTGTTCGATGAACTCGCGTGCCGCCGCATCAAAACCGCGCCATGACGCCGATGCGAGCGCCCCGCCGAGGCTGACTCGGCGCACGCCGGCCGCCGCAAGGTCCGCAACGCGCATCGCGGAACCCCACATGAGCACATTGAGCGGGAGCGGTGCTACGGCGCGCGCGATATCGCCGATAACGCGGATGTCGTTCGCACCCGGTGCGTACAGGCAGTCGGCGCCGGCTTCGGCGTAGCGCTGCAGCCGCTCGATGACCGGGCCCTGGCTGGTCTCGCCATGGAGGAAAGCTTCGGTGCGCGCCACCAGCACGACGTTCTCTCCGCTGGCTTCGATGGCCTGCTTCGCCGCGGCCACGCGTTCCGCCGCCAACGTCTTGTCGTACAACCCGTCGCTCCCGCGGTCCTCAATCGACACTCCGGCGATGCCGGTTGAAATGGCGAGGCGCACGTTCTCGGCCACGTGCTCCGGTGAATCGGCAAATCCATTTTCGAAATCGGCGTTGACCGGCAGCTTCGTCGCAGCGACCAGCGTGCGCAGGTGATCGAGCGCCATGGCCATCGAGATCTGGTAATCCTCGAGTCCGAGCGTGTGCGCGCACGCCGAACTGGAACTGGCGATGGCCCGGTACCCCAAGCGCTCGAGACGCACGGCGCCGCCGATGTCCCACGGATTGGGCAACAGGAAGCACCCGTGTTCGTGCAGTGCGCGAAATTGCCGGCGCCGTTCCGCGAATTGCGTTTGCGTCGCTGGAGAGGTGTCATTGGGCATGTCGATTCCTAGTGCTTGTAGCTCTGGTCTTTCGCATCAAGCAGCAGCTTTAGCTGCTCGAAGTGCGCGAACGCTGCTTCGCCATAATCGGCCCAGTCCGCTGCGGTCTTGGCGGCAATGTCCGGAGGCATCACATTGAGTGGCTGGCCGCTGGAGTAGGCGAACAGCATCGTGCGGCTGGCACGTTCGAAGAAATACAGCAGGTCGAAGGCCTCCGCGACGCTCGGCGCCGTGACCGAGACGCCGTGGTTTCCCATCATCAGGATCGGATGCTTCTCCAGCGCCGCGGCGATCCGCTTTCCCTCGGCCTCGTCATCGGCAATGCCGCCGTAGTCGAGATCGAGGCCGACCATACCGGTGAAGCGCGCGGTGCACTGGTCGACGGGCTTGAGCATCGGATCCTTCAGCGTGGCCAGCGCCGTGGCGTAGGGGGGATGACAGTGCAGCAGCACCTGCGCCTTCGGCACATGCCGATGCACGGCGCCATGGATGCACCACGCGGATGGATCGGGTGCATTCGCCTCGCGCATCGTATTGCCATCGCTCGCGTCGAGCAGTAGCAAGTCGCTGGCGCGCACCGTCGCAAAGTGTTTCCAGCGAGGGTTGAGCAGGAACTTACGTCCATCCGCGGACACGCAGGCGCTGAAATGATTGCCGACCGCTTCATGCCAGTTGAATTCGACCGCGAGCCTGAAGGCGGCGGCCAGGTTGACCCGCAAGGTCCATTCAGCGTTCATCGATTCAAGCTCCGGTCCGTCACGCGCGGCGTCGCGTATTATGCTCGCACCGTAGGGAGACGCGCATGCACAAGAGCAGGCTGGCGGGGTTCATCATCGATTGCAACAGCGAGGACCTGGAGGCGGCCACCCGTTTCTGGAGCGGGGCGCTCGGCATGGAGATGCGCCCGCTCCCTGGGGAAGAAGGCACGAAGTACCAGCGGCTCGTCGACCCGGAAGGTCGCCTGCACGTCGAAGTGCAGACCGTCTCGCATCCGAGTCGCGTGCACCTCGACATCGAATCGGATGATATCGAGGCCGAGGTGACTCGGCTGGAAGGGCTCGGCGCCCGGCGCGTGCAGCAAGTGCATACCTGGTGGGTCATGGAAGCGCCGACCGGACAACGATTCTGCGTGGTGCGCGCCCAGAGCGAGGGGCTCGCGAAACAGGGCAAGCAGTGGACTTAGGTCGCGCCGTCAGCTGAGCGGCCTGGCGCCTTCACTCCCGCAGCAGCGCATCGAGCGCGGTGACCGTGCGCTCGATTTCATCGGCGGTGTTGTAGTGCGCGAGTCCGATGCGCAATACGCCTTCCTTCTCATCCAACCCCAGCCATCGCGCCAGTTCCAGCGCGTAGTTATGGCCCGACCACACATTGATGCCCTGTGCGGCGAGCGCACGCGCCAGCACGCTGTTGCGGTGCTTGCGATGCGTGATCGAAACCGTTGGGACGCGCTGTGCCAGCGCTCGCGCATCGGTGATGCCATGCACCGTCACGCCCGGAATCGCCCGCAAACCGTCAATCAATGCTTGCGCGAGCGGCATCTCATACGCGGTTGCAACCTCATAGGCAGCTGCAATACGGTCGGCGAGCCGCCCGTTGGATTTTACCAGCCCGCCGAGCCAACCGAAGTATTCCGCCACGGCGGCAACGCCAGCCAGCAGTTCGGTTTGCGGCGTTCCGGTCTCATGCCGTCCGGGCGGCGCCTGCGGAGCGCAGCGCACCGCGTAGGCATGCGTCTGCGCCAGAAGCGATTCGCGGCCCCACAACACGCCTAGGTGCGGACCGAAGAACTTGTACGCGGAGCAGGCCAGGAAATCGCAGCCCAGCGATTGGACGTCAACCTTCCCATGCGGCACGAACTGCACAGCGTCCACGAAGACGAGCGCTCCCGCCGAACGCGCCAGCCGCGTGAGATCCGCAACAGGATTGATCGAGCCGGTCATGTTGCTGGCGTAATTCAGTGCCAGCAGCCGGGTACGCCCGTTCAGCAGCGGGGCGAGGTCGTCCGGTTCGATGCGCCAGGTATCGCGGTTGATTGGCAGCCACCGTACCGTCATGCCGCGCTCTTCGGCCAGCTGCAGCCATGGCGACACATTTCCTTCGTGGTCCATCCGCGTGACGATGAGTTCATCGGCCGTGCCCCATTGCCGGCCGAGCGAGCGCGAGACCTGGAAAGTCAGCATCGTCATCGACTGGCCGATCGTGATCTCACTGCCTGAAGCGCCGCCCAGCAGTGCGGCCATTGCATCGTGTGCGCGCTCGTAGATGGCATCGGCCGCCTGCGAAGCCTGGAAATAACCGCCGAGGTTGCTGGCCGCATCGGTGGTCGCGGCAGCGATGGCCGCCGTGACCTGCCGCGGCACCTGCGTGCCGGCGGGGTTGTCGAGGTAGATGGCCGGGTTCGTAAGCGCCGGGAACTGCGCACGCACCTGTTCGATCGGGAATCTCGACACGGCCGGTTGCCTCCAGTGGTTGGAGAAATTGTAGCGATTTATTATCATGGCCGTAACATTTAAAACTGCCGGCTGAAGGCGCTGTGTCGCGCTGCAAGCCGGCCTGCAAGGATCACATATGCGCGAAATCAGGACACTCGGCCTGTTGGGTACCGGAGTGATTGGCGGTGGTTGGGCTGCCCGTGCGATGCACTTCGGCATCGACGTGATCGCGGCCGACGTGAAACCGCAGATGGAGCAGTGGATCCGCGACGCGGTGGCGAACGCCGAGCCGGCGCTCTCGCGGCTGACGCTCGCGCCGCTCCCGCCCAAGGGAAAGTTGAGTTTCACGACCGATCTGCACGAGATGGCACGCAAGGTCGATTTCATCCAGGAAAACATCCCCGAGGAACTCGAGCTCAAGCAGCGCGTGCTGGCCGACGTGAGTCGCACCGCGGGGGCGGATGTGATCATTGCCTCGAGCACCTCGGGCCTGATGCCGAGCGACCTGCAGGCCAAAATGGTCGCGCCCGAGCGATTGCTCGTCGGTCATCCGTTCAATCCGGTGTACCTGCTGCCGCTGGTGGAGCTGGTGGGCGGCAAGCAGACCTCGCCGGCGACGATCGAAGCGGCGCGCAAGTTCTACACATACATCGGCATGCACGCTTTGCACGTGCGGCGCGAAGTGCCCGGGCACCTGACCGATCGGCTGCAGGAAGCGATCTGGCGCGAGATCCTGCACATGGTCAACGACGGCGTCGCGACCACCGGCGAACTCGACGACTCGATTATTTATGGCCCAGGCCTGCGCTGGGCGGCGATGGGCACGAACCTCATCTATCACCTTGCCGGTGGCGAAACTGGCATGCGCCACATGCTGCACCAGTTCGGTCCCTGCCTGAAGTGGCCGTGGACGAAACTCGAAGCACCGGAGCTGACCGAGGAACTGATCGATCGCATGGTCAAGGGCACGCAGGAAGAAGCGGGCGGCCGTTCGATTCGAGAGCTGGAGCGACTGCGCGATGATTACCTCGTGGCGATCCAGCAGGTGTTGCGCCAGTTCGATATCGGCGCCGGCGCCACGCTGCGCGCGCTCGAGCAACGGCTGTATGTCGACCAGGCCCGCGATGCTGCGCCTGCCGCCGGGGGCGTTGCGGCCTCCGTAGTACCTCAACCGTTTGCCGGTACGGTTCGCCCCGAATGGATCGACTACAACGGGCACATGACCGACTCACGTTACCAGCAGGCCTTCGGCGATGCGTTCGATGTGCTGTGCCGCCGGGTCGGCATCGACGAGGACTACCGCCAGCGCGTCGGCATGTACTTCACCGTGGAGAGTCACACGACTCACCGCGCCGAGCTCAAGGCCGGTGAGGCCTACACTGTCGAAACACGTGTGCTCGCCGTGGACGACAAGCGGTTGCGCCTGTTCCACAACCTGCGGCGAGCGCGCGATAACGTGCTCGCTGCCACCGGCGAACACATGCACCTGCACGTGGGCGTCGAGAGCGGCCGCACGAGCGCCGTTCCGCAGCACGTGCGCGTGCAGCTCGAACGCCTGCGTGACGCGCAGGGCGCCGAGCCGTTGCCGGCGCAGGCGGGCCGGGCGATCGGCCAGCCACGCGTGCCGAACTAGGTCGACAGGAGCGCTCGCTTGCCCAAGCGCGTCGATCATGCCCGGCGGCGCGATGAGATCGCGCTGGTAGCCTGCCGTGCCATCGCCCGGAACGGCTTCGCGCGCGCGACGGTCGCGCAGATCGCGCGTGCTTCCGGCTACACGACCGGCATGGTCGCGTATTACTTCGATTCCAAGCAGCAGATCATCCTGGCCGCATTGCGCCTGATCCTGAAGCGCATGGATCAACGCCTGCAGCGAGCCCACGGCGCCGCGCGCACTGGCCTCCTTGATGTACTGAGCGAGGCGCTGCCACTCGATGCCCCACGCCGCACCGAGTGCGCGTTCTGGACGGCGTTCTGGGGACAACTCGCGGCCGACCCGCACCTGAAGCGCCTGAATGCCTGGGTGCATCGTGAATACCGTAAACTGTTCGAGCGCTGTCTCGCCGAACAGTGGCCGGAATCGAAACGCTGGCGGCCCGCAGTGCGGCAGCAGGTGCTGCGCTCACTGATCGCGTTCGTCAACGGCGTCACGACCAGCGCCGTGTCGAGTCCGCGCGACTGGCCCGCGCGGATGCAGGTGCGGCAGCTCGAGCTGCACCTGGAATTGCTGCGTGACTGGGCCCGCAGCAGCAAGACAGCCTGAGGCCTCATGGAGTAAGTGGTATGGACTTCTCGCTGACCGAAGAACAGGAACTGATCATCAAGACGACGCGCAGCTTCGTCGAGCAGGAACTGTATCCACACGAAAAGGAAGTGGAGGAAACCGGAGTACTGCGGCCTGAGCTGCTCAAGGAGCTCAAGCAGAAGGCGATCGATGCCGGCCTGTACGCCGCGAACATGCCGACCGAAGTCGGCGGCGGCGGCCTCGACACGGTCAGCTGGGTGCTCTACGAAAAAGAACTCAGCCGCGCAAACTACGCGCTGCACTACTGCTGCGTCGGGCGGCCTTCCAACATCCTGCTCGCCTGCCAGGGCGCGCAGCGCGAGCGTTACCTCCTTCCGGCCGTGCGCGGCGAGCGCACCGACTGCCTGGCGATGACCGAGCCGGGCGCGGGCTCCGATCTGCGCGGCATCAAAACCACGGCGGTGCGCTCCGGCAACGATTTCGTCATCAATGGCACCAAGCATTTCATCAGCCATGCCGACCACGCGGATTTCGTCATCCTCGTGGCGGCAACCGGCGTCGAGGAGTCATCACGCGTGCCGCGCAAGAAAATGACGACGTTCCTGATCGATATGGGCCATCCGGGCTTCGAGGTGCTGCCCGGCTACCGCAACGTCTCGCACCGCGGCTACAACAACTGCATCCTGCGCTTCACCGATTGCCGCGTCAGCGCCGATGCAGTGCTGGGCGAAGTCGACAAGGGGTTCGACGTGGCCAACACCTGGCTCGCGGCGACACGCCTGCAGGTTGCCGCGGGTTGCCTGGGTCGCGCTGAGCGCGCACTCGAACTCGCCAAGCAGTGGTCCGTCGAGCGCGTGCAGTTCGGACAGGCGATTGGCAAGTTCCAGGGCATCAGCTTCAAGCTCGCCGACATGGCGGTGGAACTGCGCGCCGCCGAGTTGCTGACACTGGAAGCGGCATGGAAGCACGACCAGGGCATCGCGACCGATGCGGATTTCGCGATGGCCAAGTTGAAATCGTCGGAGATGCTGGCCATGGTCGCCGACGAAGCGTTGCAGATCCATGGCGGGATGGGGCTCATGTCCGACTTGCCGCTCGAGCGCATCTGGCGCGACGCGCGCATCGAGCGCATCTGGGATGGCACCAGCGAGATCCAGCGCCACATCATCTCGCGCGGGTTGCTGAGGCCGCTGGGCGGCTGAGTTCGGAGGCTAGCGCCCGGTCCAGCGCGGCTTGCGCTTCTCGGCGAAGGCGCGGGCGCCTTCCTTGAGATCTTCGGAGCGTGCCACCCTCTGCACGAGATCCAGTGAATCGTGCAGCGTGAAGGCCTCGTGCTCGGCGACGACTTCGCTGTGCCGCAGAAGTTGCTTGATCGCGGGGAACAGGAGCGGTGGCCCATCGGCCAGCTGCTTTGCGATCTCGCGCGCCTTCGCGAGTGATTGTCCCTTCGGCACGATGTGGTTGACGAGTCCCCAATGCTTGGCTTCAGCGGCGTCCATCCAACGCCCGGTCAGCAGGAATTCAACCGCCACATGATACGGAATACGCCGGCGCAACTTGATCGTGCCGGAATCGGGCAGCACGCCGACGTTGATCTCGGGAAGCGCAAAAGTGGCGTGTTCCTCGACGACAATGATATCGGCGCCGATCATCAGCTCGAACCCACCGCCGCAGGCTATGCCGTTGACCGCGGCGATGATCGGCTTGTTCATGTTGCGAGGATGATTGAGGCCTGCGAATCCGCCTTCCCCCCAATCGGAATCGGTGGCCTCGCCGCCGGCGGCAGCTTTCAGGTCCCATCCGGCCGAAAAGAATTTCTCGCCCGTGCCGGTGACGATCGCGACGCGCAACTGCGGGTCGTCGCGAAAAGTCCTGAATGTGTCGTTCAACGCGCGGCTGGCTTTCAGGTCGATGGCGTTGGCCTTGGGCCGGTCGAGCCGGACTTCGAGCACTGCGCCGTCGCGCGAGACGATGATTCCATCCGCCATGATCCGTTCTCCCTATTCGATCCTGACCAGCGCATCGACCGCGACTACGCCGTTCCCGGCGGGGCGCACGATCATCGGGTTGATGTCGAGTTCGCGCAGACAATCGCGTTCTGCCGCAGCGTAACGGGTCACCGCGAGGATTGCATCGACCAGCGCCGGTATGTCACCCGCGGGTTTGCCGCGAAAACCGCTGAGCAACCGATGCACCTTGAGCCGCTGCAACGCCGACAAGACGACTGCCGGCGTAAACGGTGGCAGCAGGCTGATGCTTTCGTGCAGCAGCTCGGTCAGCACCCCGCCGGCGCCCAGCACCAGCGAGACGCCGAACTGCGGATCGACGATGACGCCGACGAGTATTTCCGCCACCGCGTCGACGATCATCTCCTCGACCAGTACGGTGCCGCTGATTGCTTGCAACCGTTGCGCGGCGGCCGCGGCTTCGGCCTCGCTGCGGATGTTGAGAATCACGCCACCCACGTCCGACTTGTGCGCGATGGCGGGATCCGCCGCCTTCATGACCACCGGAAAACCAATAGCCGCGGCCGCGGCTGCGGCTTCGCCTGCCGGCACCTGGCGCGAGCGCGGCACCGGCACGTTGAAAGCCTTGAGCACCGACTTCGCTTCGAACTCAGACAGCAGCCGCGGCGCCCCGGGCATGGACGGCGAGACGGAACCGGCCGTCGTGCGCTGCAACTGGAGCGGCGCTCCCTTCAACCAGGCCTCGCCCATGGCGCCTGCCAGATCAAGCGCCTCGAGCGCCTCGCGCTGGCCCTGGAGCGGCGCGACTCCGGCCCGCAGGCACTGCGTGCGCACGGCTGCGGGAATCGTCTCCGGGAGCGAGGCCAGCAGCGCGCCGCGCGCCGCGCCGGGCACCCCAGTAGCCGCGATGAATTCAGAAATGACATTCGTGAACGCGGTGGTGTCGGCGCTGTCGGGCGGGCAGTCGAGCATCAGCGCGACTGCATCGATGTCGCAGGCCAGCGTCGTGTCGAACAGCGAGCGCAGTCGCGGCAGGTCAAACCAGGCGTAGGTGTGCACGTCGAACGGATTGCCGATGGTCACGCGCTCGCCCAGTATCTTGCGCAAGCGGTTCGTGCGCTGCGCGTCGAAGGCCGGGAAGGCGAGGCCGGTGTGACGCGCCACGTCCGCCGTCATCGCGATGTCACCACCGGAAAATCCCATCACCAGCACGCGCCGGCCGCGCAGCGGTCCGCCGGCATGCAGCAGCTTGAGCGTTTCGCAAAGCGAGGCGAGAGTCTCGCAGCGGGCAATGCCCGCCTGGCTGCAGAATGCGTCAAACAGCGTGTCGGCGCCGGTGAGCGCGCCGGTATGACTTTGCGCGGTGCGCGCAGCGACCTCAGTGCGCCCGGTCTTCACGAGAGCAATCGGTTTGTTGGCTTTTCGCGCCAGTTCGGCGGCGCGCGCGAAACGCTCGAGGTCCTGGATGCCTTCGACATACAGCCCGAACGCGCTGACGCGTTCATCGATGCACAGCAGTTCGATCAGGTCTTCGACCGCAAGGCGCGTCTGGTTACCGACGGTAAACAGGTATCCGATCGGCAGCGATCGCCCATTGAACGTCAGCGTCAGGCCGATCGTGCCGCTTTGGCAAATCAGCGCCACGCCGCGCTCGAGTGGCGCGCCGACGACCTGATCTGGCAGCAGAGCACATCGATCGAAGTAATTGACGATACCGTAGCAGTTGGGTCCGAAGAACGGCACGCTGGGCGCGGCCGCGGTCAACGCCTGGGTGAGCGCGCGCCCGGCTTCGGTGCCGAGTTCGGAAAAACCCGACGCAAAACAGACGAAGCCGCCTGCCTGGCGCCGCTCGAGTGCGGCGGCCACGCCGATCGCTTCGGCTGCAGGCACCGCGATGAACGCCTGGTCCGGTGAGCCGGGCAGTTCGTCGACCGAGCGGTAGTAGCGGCAGTCGGCGCTCGACTCGCGCGTCGGATGCACGCGCCAGATCTGTCCTCGATAGCCGATTGCGGAATTGCCGGCAGCAACGGCATCCGCCCAGCTGCCGCCGATCAGCGCCACGGTTCGAGGCCGCAGCAGTCGGTGAACATCGATCTTGCCGCGCGCGGCCGCGCCGGAATCAGCCACCCGTGCGGACCCGAAGTTCGATGCGTCGCGAACCTGCAGCGGGCGGCGCGATGCCGGCGGTGGCCGTCGTCATCGTTTCAATCGCGGAGGAAATACTCGTCGGGAACGGCGCCGAAGCCGTGGTCTCGCCCTGGTGCACGTGCAGCAACATCATCTCGCCGCTGGCCACCGGCTCTGCGCGGCGGCCACTGTAGAAATCAAAGGCCGCATGTAGCCGCTTGCGGTCGGCCCCGAGAATTCGCACGCGCACATCGACACGGTCGGTGCCCTTGACCTCATGCAGGAAGTGCTGGTGCTGTTCGAGCGTGAACAGCGTGCAGCCGGTTTCGCGCCGGTATTTTTCATCGAGCCCGAGCCGGTCCATCAGTGCGTCGCAGGCGAGGCTCATGATGACGCCGTAGTAACCATCGCGCAGGTGCCCGTTGTAGTCGATCCACGCGGGATCGACCGCGGTGGAGTAGATCGTCGGCGCATCCACTAGGGCCTGCTCAGTGGATCTTCAGGCGTTCCCGGGCCTGCGCGGGCGTGATGATCTTTGCGCCCATGGCCTCGATGATGCCGCGCGCTTTCGTCACCAGCTGCGCATTGCTGGCATACACGCCGCGGCTCAGGTACAGGTTGTCTTCGAGGCCGACGCGCACGTTGCCGCCGAGCAGGATCGACTGCGCAACCCACGGCATCTGCATGCGGCTGATACCGAAGGATGTCCACACGCTGCCGGCCGGCAAAGCATTGACCATCGCCAGCAGGTGACCCGTATCGGCCGGCACGCCGTACGGTATGCCGCAGCACAGCTGGATCAGCGCCGGATCGGGTATCAATCCTTCCTTGATCAACTGCTGCGTGAACCAGAGATTGCCGGTGTCGAAAATCTCGAGCTCCGCCTTGACCTTGAGGTCGCGCAGGATCGCCGCGCCCTTGCGCAAATAGTTGGGCGTTGAAATGTAGGCTCGATTCGAGTCACCGAAGTTCAGGCTCCCGCAATCGAGCGTCGCGACATCGGGCTTGTACAGGCCTTCCTCGCACAGGTCGATGATGTGCCGCATGCGGTCTTCCTGCGACACGAAATCGGTGCCCGGCGCCGGCGTGTCTTTCATGCCGTTATCGCCGACGTAGATGTACCCGCCCATGCCGCAGGTGAGGTTCACCAGCACGTCGACCTTGCTGTCGCGGATGATCTTGACGACCGCGCGGTAGTGCCGGCTCTCCATGCTGAACGCGCCGGTCTCGGGATTGCGCACGTGGATGTGCACCATCGCTGCACCGGCCTGCGCGGCTTCGATCGCGGCTCCGGCAATGCCCTCAGGTGTGATCGGGCAATGCGGACTCTTGGTGACCTTGGTGTCGTCGCCAGTGATGGCGCAGGTGATCATGACCTCGGGATTCATGGAAGTTATTTTATCGGGTCCGATATAAACAAGCCATTGCAGTGCAGGCGGCTACAAGCGTGGGTCGATGCGCCCTTTCTCACGCAAACCTTGCAGGAGGCGTGGCGAGGCGCACTTCCGGAATACGCGTGCGCAGCAGCTCGTGGAACTCGAGCATCCAGCGTTCCAGCGTCGACAGTCGCCCCGGCACATAGCTGCTCGATTGCAGTCCTCGCTGCACGCGCTCGCACAGCCATGTGTCTTCGCGGTTGGTCTGCTGGTTGATGCGGTCGCTGAGGTAGCGGGCGATGCGCATCTCGCGGCGTGAATCGGGCAGGCCGAAAACGGCGCCACGAATGATCGACTTGCCCGGCCCGTTCGGCAGGATCTGGAAGAAGTCCATCTGGTCGGGCATGACGTCGATGCCGAGGTTGGGAAGCATGCTGTAGAAGCGCCAGCAGCGCCGGTTCGGTTCGGGCAGGTATTGCGTCAGGCCGCCGATCATTTTCTGGTAGGTGCGCTCCATCCAGCGCGAGGAGGGTTGCTCGCGAAACCAGCTCGCACCGCGCGCGATGCCGGGCACGCCACGCTGGTCGTCGTAATCCGGCGTGAACATGCGATTCAGGCCTGGATGGCCGATCGGCACGTGGTACGACTCGAGGTAGTTATCCATGACGATCTTCCAGTCGACATCCCAGTGCTCAACGGAGATCGGCGTCAGCGGTTCCATGTCCTCGAAACGATAGGGTGTAAGTTCATCCCCCAGCTCACCCCATACCTCCCGGACTGGACGAGGATCGCCCTTGATCGCGACGAACACGAAGCCGAAGGCGACATCCACCTTGATCGGCCGCAAGCCGTTCTGGCTGCGGTCGAGTTCCGGAAAACTCTCGCGCACCGGCATGCCCATCAATGTTCCGTCATGGCGATACGACCAGCCGTGGTACGGGCAGGTCACCGACGTAGGGCAGGTGCCTTGACCGTCGACGAGACGCGCGCCGCGATGGCGGCACACATTGTGGAAGCCGCGGATCGTGCCATCGCGGTCGCGGATGACGAACACGCTTTCCGGGCCGAGGTCGAGCGTCGCGAAATCGCCGCTCTTCTTCAGCGCACTGACGTGCGTGACGATCTGCCAGCTGGGCAGCAGGATGCGCTCGATCTCGAGGCGGGTCATTTCCGGGTGCGAATAGACCCAAGCCGGGAGGGCGTGCGGCGCCGGATCGGCTGCCAGCGGTTCCAATGCAGCGGTGGAGACCTTCATCACTGCGCCCTCGATGTGTCAGGAATTATACAGCCGTACAATTTACGCCGGTGCACCATAGCTTGGCAACTCATGTACGCGTGTCAACTTTAGAAGAAATATAAACTTGTATAGAACCAATAAGTTACTGACGATTGTAAATATTTTTGTCGAGGCGATCGGCGAGTGGCTTCAACCAGCAGTTCTCGCATTGCGGGCTTCCAATGCGCCATAGTATATGATCATATAGTACGTTCGGATCGCGCATGCGACGGAGCCCTCGCGCCCCGCAGATATTGCCCTGTCCCGATGGAGCCTTAAGGAGCTGCCGTGGCCAGAAAACTAGACAAGAGCAACGCCCACTTCCGCAAGGCGCTCACGCGACTACCGCTGGGCGTCGCCTCGAATTTCCGCTACTGGGGCGAGGATCGCACGATCTACGTCAAGAGTGGGCGCGGCGCGCGTGTCACGGACATGGACGACAACGTCTACGTCGACTACCGATTGGGCTACGGCCCGGCGATCCTCGGCTATGCCGATCCGCGAGTCGATGCCGCCGCGCGGCAGGGCATGGAAGTCGGTGGCGTATTCGCGCTGTCGACCGAGCGCGAATACAAGGTCGCCGAACGCATCCACAAGATGGTTCCCGCGGCCGAGCTGGTGCGCTTTTCCAACTCCGGCACCGAGGCCGTCATGGCGGGGCTGCGCCTGGCGCGCGCCTTTACCGGGCGCGATGACTACATCATTCTCGAAGGCAGCTACCACGGCCTGTTCGACGCGGCGATGTGGTACACGCCCATGGAAAAATGGACGCAGGTCGGCGACCCGCAGATCCAGCCATACAGCGAAGGCGTTCCGGTCGGTTTGCGCGGCTTCGCGAATTTCGTGCAGGCCAACGACTCGAACCAGCTCGAGGACGTGTTCAAGCGCACCGCGGGCCGCATCGCCTGCATGCTGATCGAACCAATCATGGGCAACTGCCTCGGCATTGCCGCCGACCCGGAATACCTGCGCACGGCGCGCAGCCTGTGCGACAAGTACGGCACGGTGCTGCTGATCGATGAAGTGAAGACCGGTTTCCGCGTGGCGCGCGGCGGCGTGCAGGAGCTTTACGGCGTAAAGGCCGACCTGTGCACGTTCGCAAAGGCCGTCGCGAACGGTTATCCGATCTCGGTGCTGGCCGGCCGCGAGGACATCATGCGCAAGCTCGGCAAGGGTGTCGCGCACGGCGGCACCTATACCGCGCACTCAGTGTCGATGGCTGCGGCGGAAAAATGCCTGGAGATCCTCGATGAGACCGATGCGCTCGAGCGCATTGCGGACTACGGCACGCGGCTCCGCAACGGCATGCACGCCGTGCTCGGCGCGCGTGGCATCCCGCACAGTTTCGTAGGGCATCCGTCAATGACAGGGCTGTACTTTGCACAGAACCCGCCGCGCAACTACCGCGACTGGAAGGGCAGTGAC
>JBOHZW010000326.1:0-1563 GCA_050738715.1 Steroidobacteraceae bacterium
ATCGTGGCGGCGATGTCCGACATGCCGCTGATTTTCGTCCGCCGTGTTGCGGCGGAGAAATTGCCGCCGCCGGCTCTGCAGGCGGGTGCGCTCGGCTGGCTGCGCGCCAACCTGTTCTCGACCCCGCTCAATATTGGCCTGACCATTCTCTGCCTGCTCCTGATCGCGTGGACGGTGCCGCCGCTGGTGCGGTTCCTGTTCATCGACGCGGTGTGGACCGGCAACGACCGCGAGGCCTGCCTGGTTTCGAGCGGGCGGCCCGTGGTTGGCGCGTGCTGGCCTTTCGTGCGGGTGTGGTTCAGCTATTTCGTCTATGGCTTCTATCCGCTCGGCGCACGCTGGCGGGTCGATGTGTTCTTCGTGCTGCTCGCTTTCGGCATCGGTTGGCTTGCTTGGCTGCGGGCGCCGCGTCGCGATCTCGGCGCGCTCTATTTTTTTGTGATCCTGCCCGTTGTGTCCTTCATCTTGCTGAGCGGCTTCCCGGCGATCGGATTGCCGACGGTACCGACCACGCTATGGGGCGGGGTGCTCGTCACCGTCGTGGTGGCGACGGTCGGCATCGTATTCTCGTTGCCGGTCGGCATTCTTCTGGCGCTGGCGCGGCGCTCGCGATTGCCGGCGGTCCGGCTGTTTGCCGTGATGTTCATCGAATTCGTGCGCGGTGTGCCGCTGATCACGGTGCTGTTCATGGCGAGCGTGATGCTGCCGTTGTTCGTGCCGGAAAGCTGGACGCCGGACAAGCTGTTGCGCGCGCTGATCGGCGTCGCGCTGTTTGCCTCGGCCTACATGGCGGAGGTGGTGCGGGCCGGCCTCGCCGCGGTGCCGCGCGGCCAGTACGAGGCTGCGCAGGCGCTGGGACTGCGCTACGCGCGCATGATGGTGCTGGTGATCCTGCCGCAGGCGCTGCGGGTGACGCTGCCGAACATCGTCAATACCTTCATCGGGCTGTTCAAGGACACCACGCTGGTGTTCGTCGTCGGCATCTTCGATTTCCTGCGCACCATCGAGGCGGCGCGGGCCGATGCGCGCTGGGCCACGCCGGTGACAAGCACCACCGGCTACGCGTTCGCGGCGCTGTTCTACTTCGTTTTCTGCTACAGCATGGCGCGCTACGCCAAGGCGGTGGAAGCGCGGCTTGCCCGCTCCGACCGGCGTTGAGGGATTCGGAATGGCCGCGGAACCCAACGATCGCCGCGGGCCGGCCGCGCCGGCCGAGGTTGCCGTCGAAATCGTCGACCTGCACAAGTGGTACGGCGAGTTCCACGTGCTGCGCGACATCAATCTGCGGGTCCTGCGCGGCGAGCGCATCGTCATCTGCGGACCGTCGGGGGGTGGCAAGTCGACGCTCCTGCGCTGCATCAACCGGCTCGAGGATTGGCAGCGCGGCCGTGTCGTTGTCGACGGCATCGAGCTCAGCGACGACCCCAAGCGCATCCACGAGGTGCGCCGCGACGTCGGCATGGTGTTTCAGCAGTTCAATCTATTCCCGCATTTGACCGTGCTCGAAAACCTAATCCTGGCGCCAATCTGGGTGCGCCATCTGCCCAAGCGGGAGGCCGAGGA
>JBOHZW010000327.1:0-2087 GCA_050738715.1 Steroidobacteraceae bacterium
GCGCGACATCACCGAGCGCAAGGCGCTCGAAGAACAACTGCGCCAACTCGCTTTCCACGACTCGTTGACCTTGCTCGCCAATCGAAGCCTGTTCCGCGATCGCCTGCAGCATTCGTTGACGCTGGCGCAGCGCGCGCACCACCAGACGGCGGTCATGTTCGTCGATCTGGACAACTTCAAGAGCGTCAATGATTCCCGCGGCCATGATATCGGCGACCGGTTGTTGCAGGCGGTGGCGCAGCGGCTGGTGAAGTCGACGCGCTTCTCCGATACGGTCGCGCGCCTCGGCGGCGACGAGTTTGCGATCCTGCTCGAGGGAATCTCGACCATCGGCGAAGTGGAACTGCTGGCGGGGGCGCTGATCGAGCAGCTTGACCAGCCCTTCAATCTCGGCGGCACGGAGGTGCGCGTGTCCGCGAGCATCGGCATCGCGTTCTCGACTTTTGAATCCAGCGCCGAGG
This sequence comes from Steroidobacteraceae bacterium, assembly GCA_050738715.1. GTDB lineage: Bacteria > Pseudomonadota > Gammaproteobacteria > Steroidobacterales > Steroidobacteraceae > FEN-1191. Next base: position 462 of record JBOHZW010000327.1, read on the forward strand.
TGCTGCTGGGCAAGGCCGACATTGCGATGTACCACGCGAAGGCAGCCGGCAAGAACCGCTACGTTGCCTTCCAGCCACCGATGCAGGAGCTGATGCAGGAACGCACGCGGCTGGTGTCCGATTTCGCTCGCGGCGTCGCCAACGAGGAATTCTTCGTCGAGTACCAGCCGATCGTCGACCTGGGCACGCGCAGCCTGCTGGGCGTCGAGGCGCTGGTCCGCTGGCGGCATCCCGAGCTGGGCGTATTGCTGCCGGACCGCTTCATCCAGATTGCCGAGGAATGCGGCCAGATCGTCAAGCTCGGCCGTTGGGTGCTGGCGCAAGCGTGCCGTGAAATGCATTCATGGCGCCGCGCAGTCGCCGGCGGATCGGGATTGCGCGTCGCGGTCAATATCTCTGCGCGTCACCTCGAGCATGGCGACCTGGCGCAGGACGTCGCGCTGGTGCTGGGAGAATCGGGGCTCGAGCCCGACAACCTCGTCATCGAGCTGACTGAAAGCGCGATCATGCACAACACGGAGGCAAACCTGGCCCGCCTGGTGCAGCTGAAATCGCTGGGCGTGCGGCTCGCGATCGACGATTTTGGCACCGGCTATTCCTCGCTTTCGTACCTGCACCGCTTCCCCATCGACATACTCAAGATCGACCGTTCCTTCGTCGGCCGCCTGACCAGTTCATCCAATGGGCCGGAGCTGGCGCGCGCGGTCATCACGCTCGGCGAAACGCTGGGTCTCGACACAGTCGCAGAAGGCATCGAATTCGAGCCGCAAGTCGATGCATTGCTGAAACTGGGATGCGTCGCCGGGCAGGGTTTTCTGTTCGCCAGGGCGGGTTCGCTCGAAACACTCTCGCGCAGCACCTTCGTCTCGCGCCGCAATGAATTGTGGACGGCAACTGCGAAAGACGAAGATCTCACGCCGTCCGGACGTTATGCGGCACTCAAGGACGCAGCCGGCGCAGCCTGAGGCGATACCTACAGTGGCTTGCGTGCGCGCAGATGCGTCGGGCAGTGTTCGCCGCTGTCGAGCATCGGAATCATGCGCGTCCAGATGCCGATGTTCTCATCGACGAATGGCTGGCCGACGACGCGCGCGGCCGCAGCGCCCAGCGGGCCGCGCAGCCGCTCCAGTTCCTGGCGCGCCACGTCGCGATACCAGGCGTTGCGGCTGGTGGCGCCGATATCGACGAAGCCTGCGCTGCGCATTGCATCCTGGTAGCGGCGCGGCGAGGCCATGCCGAAAGCAAGTCCTTCCGAGGCGATGTAGTCCGCCATGGCAGGCGATGGCGCGTCATCGTGCCCGATCAGCCAGTCCGATGCGATGAAGCGGCCGGCGGGCTTGAGCACGCGATAGATCTCAAGCATCAGCGCGTGCTTGTCCGGGATGTGGACGATGCTGTCCTTCGAAAACACGACATCGAACGTGCCAGGCGGAAATGGCAACGGCCCGGCGTTGACCTTTGCGAAGCCAATGCGCCCGGCAAGCGATTCGCGCGCAACGAGTGCGCGAGCGCAGTCGAGCACCGTGTCCTCGACGTCGATGCCGGTCACGAAAGTCGCGGCGTGATTGCGGACCAGTGCGATGTCGATGCCACCGGCGCCACAGCCGATATCGAGCACGGATGCGC
>JBOHZW010000328.1:0-2484 GCA_050738715.1 Steroidobacteraceae bacterium
TCCTGGATCACCGCTACCCGGCACTGAGTACGACGATCGCGGTGCCCGTTGATGCAGCTTCGATAGCCGAGGGCCAGCGGCTCGCGACCATCACTGGTTGCTATGCGGGGTGTCACGGCCCGCAGGCTGCGGGCGCGGTATTGTTTGACGAGCCGATTATCGGTCGACTGGTCGCGCCCGATCTGGGTGTCAGCGCGCGCCAGCATAGCGACGCGGAGCTGGCCAACATCGTCAGGCGCGGCCTACGGCCAGACGGCCGCAGCGTGATTGTGATGCCCTCGCAAGCGTTCACTTATCTCAGCGACGCCGACCTCGGCCGCATCATTGCCTTCCTCCGCAGCCTGCCCGCGAGTGCCGGGCCGGCACCCAGTGTCGCGCTGGGTCCGCTCGGGCGGCTCGGACTCGTCACCGGTCAGTTCAAGATGGCTGCGCGGCTAATTGCCGAAACCGTATCGACACCCGAGGCCGCAACTGCGGACGCAGTGACCGGCCGGTACCTCGCGCGCGCTGTTTGCGCACATTGCCACGGCACCGACCTGCACGGCGAATCCACGCCCGCCTATGTGAGCTCAAATCTGCAGGTAGTGGCGGCTTACACCCCGGAAGCGTTCACGCAACTGTTGCGCACCGGCGTGCCGCTTGGCGGCCGGAAGCTCGATATGATGCGCATCGAAGCACTGGCGAATCTCTCGCACCTCACGGATGCCGAGATCGCCTCGCTCTACAGCTACCTGCACAGCCTCCCCGCCACGACGCCGCACTGAGAACGCAATCCGAGCTGGCGGCCGCATTCTCTAAGGCGGTGTCACCCGCACGATCTGCATCGAGTTCGTGCCGCCCGATACGCCCGATAGCTCGCCTTTGGTCAGGATCACCAGGTCGCCGACGTCGACCAGTCCCTGGCTGAGTAGCTGCTCGAAGATCGCCCGGTACAGTTCCTGCGGGCGGCTGTCAGTGATGTCAAAGGGCACCCCGTAGACCCCGCGGTAAAGCGTGACGCGGCGGCGCGAGGCTTCGTGCCGGGTGAAAGCGAAAATCGGGATGTCGGCGCGGATGCGGCTCATCCACAGCGGCGTCAGGCCCGATTCGGTCAGCGCAACGATCGCGCGCACGCGCATGTGATTGGCCGTGTACATCACCGCGCGCGAGATCGCCTCTTCGGTGTTGCCGAATTCGTCTTCGACGCGGATGCCGCGCGGCGCGCCGAGTTGATATTTCTCCGCACCGCGGATCACATCCGCCATCGCCTGCACTGCCTTGACCGGGTATTTGCCGGCGGCAGTCTCGGCCGAGAGCATCACGGCGTCGGTGCCGTCGAGCACTGCGTTGGCCACGTCGCTCACTTCGGCGCGCGTCGGCATCGGGTTCTGGATCATCGATTCCATCATCTGCGTAGCGGTAATCACGACGCGGTTGCGCGCCAGTGATTGGCGGATGATGGTTTTCTGCAAGCCCGTGAGTTCGGCGTAGCCCATCTCGACGCCCAGGTCGCCGCGCGCGACCATGACTGCGTCGGTCACCGCGAGGATTCCGGCGAGGTTGTCGAGCGCTTCGTGGCGCTCGATCTTCGCGACCACGCGCGCTTCACCGCGCCACTTGCGCAGTTCGCTTTGCGCTCGGCGCATATCATCACCATCGCGCGCGAACGAGACCGCCAGGTAATCGATGCCGAGTTCGGCGGCGAGTTGCACGTCGGCGAGGTCTTTCTCGGTGAGCGCCGGTGCGGAGATGCCCCCACCCTGTCGATTCAGACCCTTGCGGTTGGACAACTCGCCGCCCACGCGCACGACGCAATGGATGCGCGTGCCGGTGACACGCTCGACGCCCATCACGATCTGCCCGTCATTGAGCAGCAACGTATCGCCGGCGCGCACGTCATTCGGCAGGTTCTGGTACGCGCAGCCGACTTCGTTGTCGTTGCCAGCCGTGGCATCGAGCGCGGTGTCGAGCGCGAAGGGCTTGCCCTCGACCAGTTGTACGCTGCCTTTGGCGAAACTCTCGATGCGGATCTTCGGCCCAGCCAGGTCGGCCAGGATGCCGATGTTGCGCCCGGCGGCCTGTGCCGCCGCGCGCACGGTGTCGACGCGCTTTCGCTGCGAGTCGCGCGTGCCATGTGAAAAGTTGATGCGGGCCACGTCGAGTCCGGCCTCGATCATGTCGGCAATGATGCCGGGACCGTCAGTGGCGGGACCGAGGGTGGCTACGATCTTCGTGCGGCGTCCGGTATCCATTGGTTTCCTATGCTCTTGCGCGCGTCAACCTGCCGCGCGCGCCCGCAGCATCGCCACCGCCGGCAACGTCTTGCCCTCGACGAATTCGAGAAATGCACCACCGCCGGTGGAAATATACGAGATGCCATCCTCGACGCCGTATTTCTCGATCGCCGCCAGGGTATCGCCGCCACCGGCCAATGAATAGGCCGCGCTGCTCGCGATCGCATCGGCGATCGCCTTCGTGCCCTCGCCGAACTGATCGAACTCGAAC
>JBOHZW010000329.1:0-4978 GCA_050738715.1 Steroidobacteraceae bacterium
CCACCACATAGATCTCCTGCCGTGCGCTGATCGATTGGCGCAGTGTTCGGGCACGTTCGACGGACTTGTCACGCCCGGTCGCATCACCGATATGCTGCGAACACAGCGCGAGCATCGCTTCTGCGTCCGCTTCGCCGGTCTTTTCCTCGGCAGCGCCGAAATCGCGGCTCGCCCGGCGCAAGCGTTCTGCGGCGGCGCGCCACTGGCCACCATCCATGTCGAGCTGGGCAAGCGTCATCTGAGAATTGGCGCGATAGGTCACGTCAGTGTTGCCGCCCAGCCTCCCGATGACCTGTGCGAGGGCCGCGCGCGCCGCCTGCTCGTTGCCTTCGTCCACGTCCAGCAACGCACAGGTGTAGCCGCTGTAGATGGCGAACTGCGGGTCGCTGAGTTTTGCCGCCTCCGCGGTCGCGCGTGCACACAGCGTGCGGGCGTCATCGAAACTGCCGCGCAGCCTGTCGACGTCAGCGGACGCGGTGAGCGACCAGACGTCGCCGCCGCGATCGCCGATGCGCTCGCTGAGGGCGACAACCTGGCGGTACTCGTCGAGCACTTCGTCACTCGCGGCATCGTCGGATGCAATGGTGGCGAGCGCGCGCAGCGTCCATGCCTGCATTGGAAGATCACCTGTCTCGCGCGCCAGCTGCAACGAATGACGCGCGGCAGCCTGCGCGCCATCACGGTCACCCGCTACCCACAACATGCTGGTCAGGTCGCGGTACACGGCCGCCGTGCCGTGTACGTCGCCGATGCCCTGGTAGATCGACATTGCGCGCTGGAATTCCTCGCGCGCATCGCGCGCAAGACTCAGGTCGACCAGCACGTTCGCCAGCTCCCCGCGCGCCGCCGCCTCGCCGCGCGGATTGCCGAGCGCGCGACTGGCGGCAATCGCCGCAGTGAGATTGGCGCGCGCCTCATCATTCTGGCCCAGATGCATGCGGGCTGCCGCGAGCTGCAACAGCGCGTTCGCCACCAGGCCCTGTGCATCGTGCTGTTGCGCCTCGCGCAGTGCGTTGGCGGCATGCTCGGCCGTTCCCCGTGCGTCATTGAGCGCGGCCGCGATGCGAGCGGCCGCGAGTTCCACGCGCGGATCACTACTGGAGTTGGGGAGCCGTCGCAGGTCACGCAGTTGCGCTTGCGCCTGGGTGACCAATCCTGCGGCAAGCTGCGCATCGATGCATTGCAAGCGGTGGTCTACGCTCGCGGGCTTGAGCCGCACCAATGCCTGCCAATCCTCCGCCGCCTTGTTCCACTCATTTCGTGCCGATTCGAGCGTCGCATCGGCCAGCAGCCGTTGTTCGGGCGGCAAGCCCATTGCATAACGGACCGCCTGCTCGGCCGCGTCCCGCGCCTTGTCGCGATAGCCCAGCGCAGACCATGACTGCGCGAGCAAGGTGTATGCGGGTGCGTAGTCCGGCGCCGCCGCGATGGCTTGCAGCAGCTCATCGCGAGCCCGCGCCGCGTCATAGTGTTGCAAGGCGTCGAGCGCAAAGCCGAGGCGCCGCGCGACGTCGACACTCGGCGGATGCGAGGCGATCACCAGGCCCAGCGCCGCAGCACCCGGAGGCTGGATTCCCAGCCTGGATCGCAACGTCGAACCGGCGTCCGTGACCAGCGAGAGCAGGCCCGACTCACCGCCCAGCTTCGATACGGACGCCACCAGCGAGCCTGTGCGCGCATCCTGCAGGGCAATATCGACGCGCAGCGGCGCGTCATCGGAGGAGCCCGACACCAGGTAGCTGCCACTGATGACGTAGTCCGCACCGATCCGCTGGCGCAGTCGCGCCAATGTCTGTGGCGCGTAGCCACCTGCGGCCGGCGAAGCCAGGTCGCTGCTGGCACTGCGCACCAGCTCGTCGGGCATGACTTGCAGGTCATTGGCGACATTCAGCTCGGCACCCAACATTTCGGTCAGCGCGGGCGAGAGCCACGCGTCCTTGGGGTTGTGTGACAGGTTGCTGAAGCCAACGAAGGCCACGAGCACGCCAGGCCGGATGGCGGCCGGAACCGCTGCGTGTCGTGAGGCCAGGCGCAAGCCGATCACCAGCACCAGCGACACCGCAATCACTGCGGTAGCCCAGATCCATGGTCGACGCTGACGCACAGGCGGCGCCGGCCCTGCAGTCGCCTCGCCCGAATGCACGGTGACCGGCGCAGCGAAGCGATAGCCAAGCTTCGGCAGGGTTTCGATGACGCTCGCATCGTGGTCGCCATCGCCCAACGCGCGGCGGATAAGCCAGATGTGCTTGGTCAGGTTGGATTCATCGACGTAGCCGCGCGGCCACAGGATCCTGATCAGCTCGTCCTTGCTGACCACGTGGCCAGCGCGCTCGACCAGTATCACCAGGGTATCGAATACCTTCGGCGTCAGCGCGACCGGCGTGCCCGACTTCGACAGCCGGTGCTCCGCCGGCTCCAGCGTGCAGTCCAGGAAGCGGTAGACGCGATTTCCAGGCGCAGGCATGGACGTGATGTTCCGCGAAAGCAGGCCGGCAACAAGTTTGCCAGAAAAATACCAGCCCAACGGATAGGACTTCGACGCGCTGCCACAGCAACCTGCCCGCCGGCGAGTGCGGCATGGAGCATCTGCGGATGGTTTGCTGGTTTCGGTGCGCGGTTTACCTCATGACAGCCTTCAGCGCCTCGGCGACAGCAATGCCGGTGGACGGTCCGCTGATTGGCTCGACGCTGCCCACGGACTTGTACGCACCGACGCCCGCCGTGCACGAAATCGACTGGCGCGCCAGTCCACTCGATTTGAACCTGCGCGGGTTCTTCGGCGCGCACTTCCGGTTCCAGTGTCCGCCTGGGCGCGTCGAGCCGGGGCAAGTCACGGGCAGCGGACCGTACGCGGACAGCTCCTCGATCTGCGCCGCCGGCGTGCACGCGGGCGTGATCGCCCCCGCGAGCGGCGGACTGGTGACGATCGAAGTGCGCCCAGGCATGGCGCACTTCCGCGCCACGCTCAGGCACTACGTGCAGAGCAACGAATACGACGGTTTCTGGATCGGCAGCTTCCTGGTGATCTCACCGGGACGCTCCGCTCATTTGCCCTGAAGTGCGTGCCAGGGTGACGCGACACGCGCAAACCACAACAAACCGGGAGATTTTCAATGAATGCCAGATTGTTATTTTGTTCGATGCTCGTGCTGCCCGCGGGCGCCGCGTTTGCAGCCGGCAGTCCCTGGGACGGCACCTGGAAACTCGACGAGGCGCAGAGCCATTTCACCGGTGGCACGCTGACTTACTCGCAGGGCAAGGCCGGGATGCTGCACTACTCGGATGGCACTACCGCTGACTACGACTTTGCAGCTGACGGCAAGGAGCGCAAGTACTGGGCGAACCGCACGGCGATCTGGACCGCGCCGCGGAAAGGCGCCTGGGACGTGAAGGTGATGCTCGATGACAAGGTTCACGCACAGGGGCATCTGGAGCTGTCAGAGGACAACAAGACGATCACCGAAAGCTGGACGAGCACCCAACCCGACGGCAGCAAGGCCGATGAGAAGGACGTGTTGACCAGGCTGTCAGGCGCGACGGGTCTGGTGGGCACCTGGCGCGTTTCGAAGGTTGAAGGCGGCGGCGGCCCGCGCGCCTTTGTGATCGACGTGCCAGCATCCGGCAGCGTGCACTACCAGGTGCCGGACTTGAAAATGGATGTCGCTGGTCGCGCTGACGGCAGCGACTTGCCGCTCAAAGGTCCCACGGCGGCGCCGGGAATGACCATCGCCTTCCAGGCGCTCACGCCTACCAAGACACGCTACACGATGAAGATCGATGGCAAGGTCGACAGCATGGGAGAGCAGACTCTTGCCACCGACGGGCGCTCGTTTACCGATGTCAATTGGACGCCAGGCAAGGAAAACGAAAAGGTTACCGGCGTGTACGTCAAGCAATAATCGACAAGCTGCCAGCCGGACTGCAGTGCGGTCCGGCTGGCGGCGCATCATCCAAAGGGGTGACACCATGACAAGGCGCTTCCTGCTTCCCTGCTGCATTTCAATCCCGATGGTTCCGTCGTTGCTATTGATGGCCGGGTGCAACACGACTTCATTCGATGCGCAAGCTGAAGGCCGCATGCTGCTGCAGCGCGACGCTGACTGGGCGCGGGCCGCGTCTGAAGGCAAGGACGTCGACAAGATCGCTTCCTATTGGTCCGACGATGCAATCGTCATGGAATCCGGGCAACCAGCCTACGAGGGGAAAGCTGCCATCCGCGCTTACGTCGCGGCCAGCCTGAAAACGCCGGGCTTCAGTATTCATTGGGTGTCGAGCGACCCCGCTTTTAGTCCCGACGGCAAAATGGCTTACATGAAGGGCACGGCGGAAATGACGGTGCCCGGCGCGAACGGCGCGCTGATGACGCTGCACACGCGCGGCGTGACGATCTGGCGCAAAGGCGCGGACGGCGTGTGGCGCTGCGTCGTCGATATTGCCAACGAAGCGCCGACGACATGACCGACATCAGGCGACATTATCGCGTGCGTGCTGCCCAAGCTGCGCTCACTATCGTCGTCTTCGCCGCCGGCGGTTGCGCCGACGCCGTTGCTGCAGGCGCTGCGCCGGCGAAGACCGTCGCGTACATCAACACCACATTGATCGACACCTCAAGCGGCAAGGCCGTGCCTGACACGGCCATCCTGATACGGGGCGAGCGCATCGTCGAGGTGCGAGCCAGTCGCGGCGTCACGGCCAGTGCCGACCGGGAAATCATTGACCTGCAAGGCAAGTATGTCATCCCGGGATTGGTCAATACGCACGTGCACACGGCGACGCTGGCAGTTCCCGCCGTGGCGAGAGCGTATCTGCGACGCGAGCTCTACAGCGGCGTGACGACCGTGCGCGACATGGCTGGCGACGCGCGGTTGTTGAGCGAGCTGAAGCGAGAAGCACAATTCGACGAGATTCCCTCGCCCGACATCTTTTACGTGGCACTGATGGCGGGCCCTGCATTTTTTGTCGATCCGCGCACACACGA
>JBOHZW010000330.1:0-4437 GCA_050738715.1 Steroidobacteraceae bacterium
CTGCGGCAAGAGCATGCTGGCGCAGCGCCTGCCGGGCATCCTTCCGCCGATGACGGAGAGCGAAGCACTCGAAGCGGCCGCCGTGTTGTCGATCGTCGGGCGGCCGATCATTCCCGCACTGTGGCGCAGGCGACCGTTCCGCGCGCCGCATCACACCGCGTCCGCGCCGGCCCTCGTTGGTGGCGGTCCGGACCCGAGACCCGGCGAGATCTCGCTGGCGCATCACGGCGTCCTGTTTCTCGATGAGCTTCCGGAATTCAGCCGGCACGTGCTCGAAGTCCTGCGCGAACCCCTGGAATCGGGCGCCATCACGATTGCACGCGCCGCCGCCCACGTGGAATTCCCGGCGCGCTTTCAGCTCATTGCCGCGATGAATCCCTGTCCCTGCGGGTACCACGGCGACCCCGCGGGCGACTGTCATTGCACAGGCGATCAGGTGGAGCGCTATCGATCGCGCATCTCGGGGCCACTGCTCGATCGGCTCGACCTGCATGTCGAAGTGCCGCGCGTCGACACGACGCATTGGCGCCAGCGTGGGGTGCTGGGTGAATCGACAGCGGCCGTCGCAGCTCGGGTCTTGCGCGCGCGTGAAGTTCAATTGCGGCGGCAGGGCGGCGCGAATGCGCGGCTTACGAACGCCGACATCGAGCGCCACTGCCGGCCCGATCGCGGTGGCAGCGTGCTGCTCGAGCGCGCCGTGGAGAAATTCCGCCTGTCAGCCCGCGCCTACCACCGCATACTGAAGGTCGCGCGCACGATCGCGGACCTCAACGCCGAGGCGATGCCCGGTGAGCGGCACGTGAGCGAGGCACTGACAATGCGAAAACTCGACCGGGCGTCGCCGAGGTTTGCGTGATCCCGCCGGGTCATCTGGCACGGCAATTCGATCGCCCATTGAAAGTTCGTGTCGCGCTGCTCAGTAGTGCAGCGCGATGGCGTGGCATCATTGCATCAGAAGCTGGTTGCCACAGACGGAATGGGGAAAGTGAGTCGTCGAATACTCCTGTCGTTGCTGGTCGCGGTCGCTGTTGCCGGCTGCGACTATTTCGTATCGACCCAGGAGCGCATCGAGCGCGCCGAAAAGCACTTCGCCGCCCACGAATACCGCGCGGCCCTGATCGATGTACGCAACGCGCTGAAGCGCGAACCGGACAACACGAAGGCCTGGCTGCTGGCTGCGCGGTTGGACCTGCAGCTTGGCGATGTCGCCGCGGCCGAATGGGACCTCAAGCGGGGGCTCGAGAGTGGCGCTGCGCCCAGTGGCGAAAATGCCGTCCTGCAGGCGAAAATCTGGCTAGCAAAGAACGACGGCCAGGGCCTTCTTGCCGAGATCGATGCGGGCCGACTGCAACTCGTCGAACCGCAACGCGCGCTTTATCGAGGCAAGGCTTTGCTCCTCCTGCGGCGTTTCGACGAGGCGGCGCAGGCCTTTGATGCTGCGGTCAGTCGCGATCCGCGGCTGACCGCGGCGCATCTCGGACTCGCGAGCGTCCATGCGCGAACCGATTTCGCACGCGCACTGGCCGACCTCGACGCGATCAGGGCCTATGACCCGGTCGCGCCGGACCAATGGGCCGCGCGCGGCAGTCTCTACGCTGCGCACGGCCAGTACCGGGAGGCGGAAGAAGCACTGATCACTGCCGTCGCGAATGATCACGGGACGGTCCCGGCGCCGGCTGCGGCAACGGCACTCGCCTTGCTGACGGAAGTGCGGCTTGCCCTGGGGAAGGTCGATGCCGCGGCGGTGTCGCAGCAGCGCCTGGCGGACCTCACACCGCGCGGACTCATGACCCGCTTTCTCGGCGCGCGCGTTGCGCTTTTGCGGCGGCAGTACGACAGCGCGGCCGCAACGCTTGAAATCCTCGTTCATGAGTCGCCGGATTTTGCCCCGGCGCGGCGCCTGTTGAGCGCGGCGCTGATCGGGCAGGGGAATCTCTTGCAGGCGGAAGAGCAGCTGCGCGCCTATCTTGCGAAATGGCCCGGCGACATCGATGGCCGCCGGCTACTCTCCCAGGTCGAGCTGCGCCTCGATCAGCCGGACAAGGCGCGCGAAACGCTTGCCGCGGGCGGTGCGCCCGATGACACGACGACGCTCCTCAATCTCGCGGAGTTCGACGTGCGCACCGGTCATGGCGAGGCGGCGCAGAAGAATCTCGAGAAGGCAGTCAGCGCGGACCCAGCCAATTTCCGGGCGCGCTTTGCGCTCGCGCAGCTTGCGGCACGCCGCGGGGACCTCGCTGGCGCACGCACGCGACTCAATGAATTGCGCAAGGCCGATCCCAAGGCGGTCGAACCGCGGTTGCTGCTCGCAGCCATCGATTTTCGTTCCACCCAGGCCGCCGAGGCCGATACCGTTCTCGCGGAAGCGCTGGCCGCGGCGCCAGATCGAGCCGACGTGCAAAACGCCGTCGGGCGCCTGTACTTCGCCGCCGGGCGCTACGACGACGCGCTGGTCAATTTTCGCAGCGCTCTCGATAAAGACGCCGGGAAGGCCGCGTACTGGCTCGACATGAGCCGCGCGCAGGCCGCGCTGAACCAGCTTACGGCGGCGCAATCCGCGGCCGAGCGCGCGCTGGCGCTGCAGCCCGATTGGATTGCAGCCGTGGAAATGCTGGTGCGACTCGACCTTGCGACCGGCCACGGCGATGGCGCGATCGCGCGCGCCGCTGCGCAACGCGCAAAATTCCCGCAATCGGCGCCCGCCCATCTGCTGGAGGGCGAGGCAATGCTGGCGAACAAGCGGTATGCCGACGCGGACAGCGCCTATGAAGCGGCGGCGCGGATTGCGCCGACGGCGTTCCTTGCGAGCCGCAGCCATCAGAGCCGGCGCCTGGGACATCTGCCGAATGCAACGGCCCCGCTCACCGCGTGGCTCGAGAATCATCCGCGCGACGAGACGATGCGCATGCTGCTCGCGGATGCCTGCATGACGTCCGGCAAGACTGCAGCGGCGATCGAGCAGTACGAAGCGATCACGCAGGCCAATCCGCGCAATCTCGTGGCGCTCAACAATCTCGCCACTCTCTACGGCGGCGCGAAGGATGCGCGCGCGTTGTCGACGGCGAAAAGAGCATTCGACCTCGCGCCGAAGAATGCCGCCATCGCGGATACCTACGGCTGGATAGCGTTGCATGCAGGTCAGACGGATGAAGCGCTGAAGGTACTGGCAGCGTCGGCGGCCGAGGCGCCGCAGGCGGCCGATATCCAGTATCACTATGCCGCCGCGCTGGCTCGCGCCGGTGACCGCACGCAGGCGGCGGAAGTCCTGCGCAAGGCGCTGGCGGGAGATCGTCCGTTCGAGGGCCGCGCGGACGCGCAGGCCTTGCTCAGTACTTTCGAATCCCGGTAGTCGAAAGGCCGCTTCCCGGGCCCGCTGTACCGATCTGGTCGGGCGACCAGTTGCGCACCATGCGTTCCACATTGGCGGCCGTGACCGGCCGGGCGATGAAGACACCCTGGATGGCGTCGCACTTCGCCGCGAGCAGGGCCGCGAAGGTTTCGGCGGTTTCCACGCCCTCGGCGCACACGCGGATCGACAGGCGATGCGCGAGATCGACGATGCCGCTCACGATCGTCGCCGCCTTCGGCGCAAGTGTCATGTCATGGACGAGCGCGCGGTCGATCTTGAGATCCGTGAGCGGCAGGCGGCGCAGCTCCGTGAGCGACGACGAGCCCGTACCGAAATCGTCGAGCGAGAGGCGAATGCCGCTGTCGCGCACCGACTGCATCGCGTTGACCAGGAGCTCGCGGTCGCGGGCCGACGAGCTTTCCACGACTTCGAGCGTGAGCCTGCCCGGCGGTACGCCGAACTGGCCGAGGAGGCGCACCAGCCGTTCGGCGAAGTCGAGGTCGCGCACCAGGTGCGGCTCGAGGTTGACCATCACACCGAGATCGAGGCGCTGCTGGCGCCAGATTCCGGCCTGCTGGATGGCTTCGGTGAGCACGAAATCGGTGAGATCCGACATGAGTCCCGAGGAGCGCACCGTGCCCAGGAATTGCCCCGGAAACAGGAGGCCGTGCTGGGGGTGGCGCCAGCGCACCAGTGCTTCGACATCGCTCATCAGCCAGCGGCTGCCGTCGTGCGAGATGATCGGCTGGAAGTGCAGCAGCATCTGGTGCTCGCGCAGCGCCGTCTGCAGATCGTCGGCGCTGACGGCGATGACCGAACTCGAGTATTGCGAGAGCATGCGCGCGAGCGCCTGCGCGGCGATCGGCCGGGGCAGGGTGCCGATGACGTCGGCGGACGCGGTATTCGCCGTATCACGGGCGTGGGCCAGCGGCGCGGGATCGCCGCCATGCACGAGCACCACCTTGGTCTTTAGCGCCAGCGCGCTGATGAGGTAGAGGACATCGATCGGGTCGACGCCCTTCGATTCGACATCGACGACGACGGCGAGCGGCGGCGGCTCAGTCAATTCGACGAAGTGTTCGCGCGAC
>JBOHZW010000331.1:0-5032 GCA_050738715.1 Steroidobacteraceae bacterium
GAGCTCGACATCCAGCCCGGCGACTCGCTGCAATTCCGCCAAGCCGGCGTGCCCGAAACGGTGCTGCGGCGGTTGCGGCGTGGCGACTACCGGATCGAATCCGAGATCGACCTGCACGGCCTGACCGTCGTCGAAGCTCGCGCCCAGCTGCGGCAGTTCCTCGCTGCGGCGGCGGCCCGGCGGTTGCGGTGCCTGCGCGTCGTGCACGGCAAGGGGCTGCGTTCGGGCACGCGCGGCCCGGTGTTGAAAGCGGCCGTCAACAGCCTGTTGCGCAGGATGGAGCTCGTGCTGGCGTTCACGTCGGCCTCGATGCGCGACGGCGGCACGGGTGCCACGTTGGTATTGCTGCGCGATGCCGGCAATCCTTGAGGCTGCGGCGAGCCGGCGTTCAGGCCTGGTCGATCAACACGGTGGCCATGCCGACGAGGCCCTCGTTGCGCCCGGTGAACCCGAGGTACTCGCTGGTCGTCGCCTTGATGTTGACGTCGGTCGCTGCCAGGCCCAACAACGTCGCGACCGAGTGACGGATCTGTTCGCGGTGCGGACCGAGCCGCGGCGCCTGTGCGATTAGCGTCAGGTCGGCATTCACGACTCGCCATGATCGGCGCGAAAGCATCTCGACCGCAGCCGTGACGAATTGCCGGCTGTCCGCCCCGCGCCAGCGCGCATCGCTGTCCGGAAAATGCTCGCCGATGTCACCCAGCCCCGCTGCGCCCAGCAGCGCGTCGACAAGCGCATGCAGCAACACATCGCCGTCGGAGTGCGCGACGACGCCGTGGCTGTGCGCGATGCGCACGCCGCCGAGCACGACGGCATCGCCCGGCCCGAAGGCATGCACATCGATGCCTGATCCTACACGCATGCCTTTCCGCCTCTGTGTCGTTCGGCAAGTATCGCTTCAGCTACCACAAGGTCCTCGCGATTCGTGATCTTGATATTGGCGTCCGCGGCCTCGACGAGCAAGGCGTTGGCGCCTTGCCATTCCATTGCCTGCGCTTCATCGGTGGGCGTGCGCCCCGATGCGTGCGCGGCGCGCAGCGCCGACAGCAGTGCCCCCAGCCGGAACATCTGCGGTGTCAGCGCTCGCCACAAGTCGGCGCGCTCGACCGTTCGCTCACAAAGGCGGGTGGCATTGGCGAGCTTCAGCGTGTCCCTGACCGGCGCGGCCAGCAGCGCGCCGTCGGCGTGCGCCGCACCGGCGAGCAGCAGGCTATCGAGGTCTCGCGCGCTCAGGCAGGGGCGCGCCGCATCGTGCACCAGCACCCAGTCGGACGCAGCGGCGGTATCCGTGAGCGCCTCGAGTCCACGCAGCACGGAGTCCGATCGATTGGGCCCGCCGGCAACTGTGAACACCTTGGCGGGCAGGCGCGCGTGCAGTGACTTGTCGCGCAGGGTGTCCGCATCAAGTGCCAACGCGATCGCGGCGCAGCGCGCGTCGGCAACGAAGGGCTGCAGGGCTACTTCCAGCACCGTGCTCGATGCCAGCGGCCAATGTTGCTTGGGCAGCGCGCCGCCAAAACGTCGCCCGGCGCCTGCGGCCGGCGTGACAACCCAGTAGCGCATGATTTCCGCGACTTTCGGCAGCGACAGTCGCCGGGGCTCAGCGCGCGGCCGTTTGCGTCGCCGGGCCGTCGGATTCCGCCGGCGCAATCGGCGCCAGCTGCGCCGGGCCGCCATCGGGTGGCGCGGCCGCTGGCAAGGCGGACCCGGACGCCACCTGGAAGAAGGTTTCGTTGCGGCCGATCATGCCGAGGTCGGTGCGGGCCCGTTCCTCGAGCGCCGCATAGCCCTGCTTCAGGTCGCGCACTTCGGCGGCGAGCTGCCGGTTTCGCTCGGAGAGCAGTTGATTGTCAGCTTCCTGTGCGGTCACGGCGCTTCGCAACCGAAAAACTTCGCCGACGCCGGCGCCGGAAAACCAGATGCGGTATTGCAGCAGCAGCAGTGCAGCGACCAGCGCGGCGGCGAACCATTTCACGGCGCGAACCCCTGTGGCGATGCAGACGGCGCGATCATAAATCAGATTCGCACCGGAAAGGCTTCGCGGCCGGCATATTTCGCCTTCGGACCGAGTGCCTCTTCGATGCGCAGCAGTTGGTTGTACTTCGCCACGCGATCGGAGCGCGACATCGAGCCGGTCTTGATCTGCGTCGCTGCGGTGGCGACCGCGATGTCGGCTATCGTGCAGTCTTCCGTCTCACCGGAGCGGTGCGAAACCACCGCGGCGTAGTGCGCCTGGTCTGCCATGTCAATCGCGGCCAGGGTTTCGGTCAACGTGCCAATCTGGTTGGGCTTGATCAGGATCGCGTTGGCAATGCCGCGCGAAATGCCCTCGGCCAATATCTTCGTATTGGTGACGAACAAGTCATCGCCGACCAGCTGGATTTTGCGTCCCAGCTCCGCGGTCAGGTGCGACCAGCCGGCCCAGTCGGATTCGCCCATGCCATCCTCGATCGTGATGATCGGATAGCGCGCGGCCAGATCCGCGAGATAACGCGTGAACTCGGCCGATGAGAAACTGCGATGTTCCGCCGCGAATTCGTACTTGCCATCGCGGAAAAATTCCGAACTGGCTACGTCGAGCCCGAGGTAGACATCCTTGCCCGGCTTGTAGCCGGCCTGCTCGACCGCCTGCAAGATCGTCTGCAGCGCGGCTTCGTTCGAGGGCAGGTCGGGCGCAAATCCGCCTTCATCGCCCACCCCGGTGCTGAGGCCTTTTTCGTTGAGCACCTTCTTCAGTGTGTGGAAGATCTCGGCGCCGTAGCGCAGCGCTTCGCGGAACGATGGTGCGCCGACCGGCAGAATCATGAATTCCTGGATGTCGAGGCTGTTGTTGGCATGCGCACCGCCGTTGATGATGTTCATCATTGGCACTGGCAGCAGCGCTTCGCGCTTGCCGCCGAGGTGACGGAACAACGGCTGGTTCGCCTCGCGCGCCGCGGCGTGCGCGTTGGCAAGCGAGATCGCCAGCAGCGCGTTCGCGCCGAGCCGGCTCTTCGTCTCGCTCCCGTCGAGTTCGATCATGGCGGCATCGAGTCCCGCCTGGTCTTCCGTGTCGCGGCCGACCACGGCCGCGCGCAGCACCGTGTTGACGTTCTTGACTGCTTTCTGCACGCCCTTGCCACCGTAGCGCTTCTTGTCACCGTCGCGCAGCTCGACCGCCTCGCGCGAACCGGGCGAGGCGCCGGACGGCACCGCCGCGCGGCCGCACGCGCCGCTCGTGAGGGTGACCTCGGCTTCGACGGTCGGATTGCCGCGTGAATCGATGATTTCGCGGCCGATCACTTCGGCAATACGGGTCATAGCAGGTTTTCCTCGAAGGGACGGGACTTGGCGACACGATCGAGTTCCTGGAGCGTCGCCAGCAGGCTTGCCATCCGTGGCAACGGCCATGCGTTGGGCCCATCGGACAGGGCCTGCTCGGGGCGCGGATGCGTCTCCATGAACAAACCAGCGACCCCCGCGGCCACCGCGGCGCGCGCCAGCACCGGCACGAATTCGCGCTGGCCGCTGGAAACGCCGGCGCCCGCGCCGGGCAGCTGCACCGAGTGCGTGGCGTCGAACACGACCGGGCAACCCGTCGTCCGCATGATCGACAACGCGCGCATATCGGTGATCAGGTTCTGGTAGCCGAAACTGAAGCCGCGCTCGCACACCATGATCGATTCATTACCGGTGGCGCGCGCCTTGTCGACGACCTGCTGCATTTCCCACGGCGAGAGGAACTGGCCCTTCTTGATGTTGACGGGCTTGCCAGCGCTGGCGACAGCGCGGATGAAATTGGTCTGCCGGCACAGGAAAGCCGGCGTCTGCAGCACATCGACGACGCTCGCCACTTCGTCAATCGGCGTGTCTTCGTGCACATCGGTGAGTACCGGCACCTTGAAGCGCGCGCGGACGTCGGCGAGGATTTTCAGTCCGGCTTCGAGCCCCGGCCCGCGGAAGCTCTTGCCCGATGAGCGATTGGCCTTGTCGAAGGAAGCCTTGAAGATGTACGGCATCGCGAGTTTTTTAGTCAACTCGCACATCTGCCCGGCCACTTCCTCGACCAGCGCGCTCGACTCGATCACGCAGGGACCTGCGATCAGGAACAGCGGCCGATCGATGCCGACCTCGAAGCCGGCGAGCTTCATGCGTTGGCGGCGCCCGGCAGCTGGGCGGCACGGCAGGCGCGCGCGGCGCGCACGAAGCCGCTGAACAGCGGGTGGCCATCGCGCGGGGTCGATGTGAATTCCGGATGGAACTGCGTCGCTACGAACCACGGGTGCGAGGGCAATTCGATGATCTCGACCAGTTCATCCTGCGACAGCCCCGAGAACACGAGACCCGAGCGCTTGAACGCGTCCATGAAAGTGTTGTTGAACTCGTAGCGGTGCCGGTGCCGCTCCATGATTTCATCGCGTCCGTACAGCTCGCGCGCCACGGTGTCCGCGGCCACGTGCACGGCCTGGGCGCCCAGGCGCATGCTGCCGCCGAGCGCCGAAGCCTCGTTGCGTTGCTGCGCGCCGTGCGCCTGGTCTTGCCATTCGGTGATCAGGCCGATGACCGGGTGCGTGCTGGCGCGGTCGAACTCGGTGCTATGCGCATCGGCAAAGCCCAGCACGTGCCGCGCGTACTCGATGATCGCGAGCTGCATGCCGAGGCAGATGCCCAGGTACGGAATGCGTTGCTCGCGCGCATAGCGCACGGCCTGGATCTTGCCCTCGATGCCGCGTTCGCCGAAACCGCCGGGCACCAGGATCGCGTCCATGCCGGCGAGCGCCCCGACGCCGTCGCGCTCGATGTCGGTCGACTCGAAGTAGTGCACCTTGACGCGGGTGCGTGTCTTCAGGCCTGCGTGCATCAACGCCTCGTTCAGCGAGATGTAGGAATCGCGGATCTGCACATATTTGCCGACCATCGCGATGTCGACCTGCCCGTCCGGGTTGGTGCGGGCGCTGACCACCTGGCGCCAGTCGCTCAGGTCGGTCGGCGGGACCGCAAGGCGCAGCTTGTCGACGACAATGTCGTCCAGCCCCTGCTCATGCAGCAGCAG
>JBOHZW010000332.1:0-1962 GCA_050738715.1 Steroidobacteraceae bacterium
TTTCGCGGTAGCGCTGCTGGTCCATCACCTGCGCCAGGCCCGTGGCAAGGGCCAGCAGGGTCTTGCCGGTGCCGGCGTTGCCGAGCAGGGTGACAAAGTCGATATCGGGATCCATCAGCATGTTCACCGCGAAATTCTGCTCGCGGTTGCGTGCCGTGATGCCCCAGACGCTGTGCCGATCGCTGCGGAAATCACGCACCAGCTCGAGCGTCGCCGCGCCATTGTTCATGCGTCGCACGAGCGCCTCGATGCCCGCGGCGCTGTCCTCGTAGACGAATTCATTGACATGCCAGTCGGCGACGGCCGGCCCGGTCAGTTCGTACCAGGTGCGATCGCCTTCCTTCCAGGAGCGCATGTCGCGGCCGTGCTGTTCCCAGAAGTCAGCCGGAAGCTTTGCGCAGCCGGTATACAGCACGTCGGCATCTTCGATGGTCTTGTCGCTGTAGTAGTCCTCGGCGTGCACGCCAACGACGGCGGCTTTGATGCGCAGGTTGATGTCCTTCGAGACCAGTACCACGCGCGTTTGCGGATGTTCCTTTTGCAGCGCCAGTGTTTGCCCCAGGATCAGATTGTCGGCGCCGTGGCCGGGCAGGTTGTCGGGTAGCCCGCTGCCCAGGCTCCGCGTCTGGAAGAACAGCCGCCCGGCCGGTGGCTGCTTGCCGTGGCTGTCGGTGCGCGCGGACGGAATGGGCAGTCCTGCGTCGATCTGCGCCTTGGTCACGCCGCGGATCATGTCGTCGAGGAATCGGCTGGCCTGGCGCGTGTTGCGCGAAGCCTCCGAAAGGCCCTTCTTGTTGGCGTCGAGTTCCTCTAGCACCACCATCGGCAGGTAGATATCGTGCTCGGCGAAACGAAAGATCGCGGCCGGATCGTGCATCAGCACGTTGGTGTCGAGCACGAACAGGCGGCGCGAGCGCGCTTTCACAGTGCCAAGGCCCTTGCGGCCTCCAGCACTTCGGCCGCGTGGCCCTCGACCTTGACCTTGCGCCATTCGCGCGCAAGTCTGCCCGCAGCATCGATGAGAAAAGTGCTGCGCACGATGCCCATAACCTTGCGGCCGTACATGTTTTTCTCGTGGATCACATCGAACAGCTTGCAGGCCTTGCCGTCGGCATCGACCAGTAACGGGAACTTGAATCCGAAGGCCGCACAGAATTTCTCGTGCGCCGCCATGCTGTCGCGCGAGATGCCGCAGACGCGCACCTTGGCGCGCGTGAACGCCGGCAACAGGCGCTGGAAATCCTGGCCCTCGAGCGTGCACCCGGGTGTGCTGTCGCGCGGGTAGAAGTACAGCACCAGCGGCGCCCCGCGCATGTCGCGCAACTTGAACGCGGTTCCGCCGGTTGCGGGTAGCGAAAAATCCGCAACGATCTTGCCGACCGTCACGCTGCTCATGCTTTCACCGGCTCGAGGATCGCATCGAGGTTCATCGAATCGCAGTAGTCCATGAATTCCTCGCGCAGTTGCGAGACATGGAGTTTGGCGGGCACGTTGATCGTCATCTGCACCGCGAACATCGGCGCGCCCGTGTGCGCCGCCGGATAGCTGCGCGTGGCCGCCTCGCAGATGTCGATGTTGCGCGCGGCGAAGAATCCCGATAGTCCGGCCACGATGCCGGCCTGGTCGATGCTGACGATGTCGATCGAGTAGGGCACCAATTCCTTGCGTGACGCTCGCGCCTCGGTGCGGCGCAGGTGCACGCTCAATGAGGCGGTGTCGGCGAGCCGCCCGAGTTCCGACTCGATGCGTGCCAGCGTGTGCCAGTTGCCGGTCACCAGCAACTGCATCGCGAATTCGTTGCCGAGCGCGGCCATGCGGCTCTCCGCGATGTTGCCGCCGCAGTCGGTGATCACGCGCGTCAAGTCATGGACCATCCCGGTGTGGTCGCTGCCGATCGCGGAGACAGCCAGATGTTGCTTGCCGGGAGCGCTGGGGTCGTTCACGATCCGCAGTGTACCGGTT
>JBOHZW010000333.1:0-3895 GCA_050738715.1 Steroidobacteraceae bacterium
CGCCGCAGCAGCGCTGCGAGCGCGTCGGCACTGACGCGGCTCGCGCCGATCTCGAGGCCGTCGCGATTCAGGAATGCGGCCAGATCGCCGCCCACCCAGTTCGCCGCGAGTTTCGGGCTGCCGCCGAATCCGCGCACGACAGCCTCGTAGAAATCGGCCAGTTCGCCGCTCGCGGTCAGCACCTGCGCATCGTACAGCGACAGCTCGTATTGCTGGACAAAGCGCTGCGCCTTCTGGTCCGGCAGCTCCGGCAGCTCCGTGGCCACGCCGCGCACGTAGGCATCGTCGAGTTCGACGGGCAACAGATCCGGATCCGGGAAATAGCGGTAGTCGTTCGCTTCTTCCTTCGAACGCATCGAGCGTGTCTCGCCCTTGTCGGGATCGTACAGCCGTGTTTCCTGCACGACCTTGCCGCCGCCCTCGAGCACTTCGATTTGCCGTGATACCTCGAAGTTGATCGCTTTCTCGACGAAGCGGAATGAATTGATGTTCTTGATCTCGGCGCGCGTGCCGAACTGCGCAGCGCCCTCGCGCCGCACGGACACGTTCGCGTCGCAGCGGAACGACCCTTCCTGCATGTTGCCGTCGCAGATGCCGAGGTAGCGCACCAACGTGTGCACTTTCTTCATGTACGCAACCGCTTCCTTCGCGGAGCGCATGTCGGGCTCCGAGACGATCTCGATCAGCGGCGTGCCGGCGCGATTGAGATCGATGCCGGTCAGGCCCGGCACGCCTTCGTGCAACGACTTGCCCGCGTCTTCTTCGAGATGCGCGCGCGTGACCGCGATGCGTCGGGTGCTGCCGTCGTCGAGCACGATGTCGACGTGGCCGCCGGCGACGATTGGCAATTCGTACTGGCTGATCTGATAGCCCTTGGGCAAATCAGGATAGAAATAATTCTTGCGCGCGAACACCGAGCGCGGCGCGATGCGCGCACCGATCGCGAGCCCGAACTTCACCGCCATGCGCACCGCCTCGCCGTTCAACACCGGCAGCACGCCCGGATAGCCCAGGTCGACAAGGTTGGCCTGCGCGTTCGGCGGCGCGCCGAATGCGGTCGCGGCGCTGGAGAAGATCTTCGAGCGCGTTGCGAGCTGCGCGTGGATCTCGAGGCCTACTACAGTTTCCCATCCGTCCATCAGCGATACGCCTCCGGCGCGCGCGTGTGCCAATCGCTGTCACGCTGGTAGCAGTGCGCCACATTGAGAACGCGCTCTTCCGCGAAATGCGCACCCACAACCTGCATGCCGACCGGAAGGCCATTGACGAATCCGCACGGCACCGAGATGGCCGGCAACCCCGCGAGGTTCGCGCCGATCGTGTAGATGTCGTTCAGGTACATCGTAATCGGGTCTTCCGTCTTGGCGCCGAGTTCAAACGCCGGCGTCGGCGTCGTGGGGCCGATCAGCACGTCCACTTCGCCGAAGGCGCGCGCAAAATCATCGGCAATGAGCCGCCGCACGCGCTGCGCATTGAGGTAATAGGCATCGTAGTAACCGGCCGAGAGCACATAGGTGCCGGTCATGATGCGGCGCTTGACCTCGGCGCCGAATCCCTCGCCGCGCGAACGTTCGTACAGGTCCTTCAGGTCGCGCGGCTTTTCGCAGCGGTGGCCAAAGCGCACGCCATCGTAGCGCGCCAGGTTCGATGAGCATTCAGCGGGCGCCACAACGTAGTACGTCGGCACCGACAGCGGCAGGTTCGGCAGGCTCACCTCGCGCACCGTAGCGCCCTGCGCGCGCAGCACCTCGAGGGCGGCGCGCAAGCAGGCTTCGACGCCGGCATCGAGACCCTTGTCGAAGAATTCCTTCAGCAATCCGATGCGCAGGCCGGCGAGCGGTTTTTCGAGCCCAGCCACGTAGTCGGGCACCGCAGAATCGACGCTGGTCGAATCGCGCTCATCGAACCCTGCCATCGCGCGCAGCAGGTGCGCGGCATCCTCCGCGCTACGCGCGACGACACCCGCCTGATCGAGGCTCGAGGCGAACGCAACGATGCCGTAGCGCGAGACGCGTCCGTACGTCGGCTTGATGCCGGTGACGCCACACAGCGCCGCGGGCTGCCGGATCGAGCCGCCGGTATCGGTGGCGGTGGCGGCCGGCACCAGGCGCGCGGCCACCGCTGCGGCCGAGCCACCCGAGGAACCACCGGGCACTTTCGTGCGATCCCAGGGATTGCGAACCGGACCGAAAAAGCTGGTCTCGTTCGACGAGCCCATCGCGAACTCGTCCATGTTCGTCTTGCCAAGTATCACCGCGCCCGCATCGCGCAGCCGCGCGACGACCGTCGCGTCGTACGGTGCGATGAAATTGGCCAGCATCTTCGAGCCGCAGGTGGTGCGCGAACCGCTGGCGCAGAAAATATCCTTGTGCGCGATCGGCACGCCGGTCAGCGGCGGCGCATCGCCGGCGGCCAGCCGGCGATCGGCCTCGGCGGCGGCGGACAGCGCGCTCTCGCCTTCAATGCTGATGAACGCATTGAGCTCGGGCTGGACGCGCTGGATGCGCTCAAGGAGGCTCCGAGCGAGCTCGACGGCCGAGTACTTGCGAGCCCTCAGGCCGGCGATCAGCCCAGCCACTGTCTCCGAATACATACAGGACTACTCGATGACCTTGGGGACAAGGTACAGCCCGGCCATCACCTGCGGTGCGTTGCGCTGGTACTGCTCATGCTGGTCGCTGTCGGTGACCGCATCGGTCCGCATGCGCTGCTTGAGACCGGCCAGCGGATGCGACATGGGCTCGACTCCGGCGGTCGGCGCGTGATCCAGTTCACCAACCAGGCCCATGATGCGCGAAAGGCTGTCGATGTAGACCGGGATCTCGGCGTCCGTCAGGGCCAGCCGGGCCAGATGGGCGATATTGTCGATGTCGCGGCGGCTGAGACTCATGTCGGCGAGGCGCCTAAATTTCGGAAAAATGGGCGGCAAATCATACACCTCGCCTTGTGGATTGTCGTCTCGGTTGCTAGATTACCCCGCGTTTTCGCACCCGCCCATCTAGAGGCCAAACCCGTCCCATGTTCAAACGTCTGCGCGGCTATTTCTCCAGCGACCTGTCGATCGACCTGGGCACCGCCAACACGCTGATCTACGTGCGCGACAAGGGCATCGTGCTCAACGAGCCCTCGGTCGTCGCGGTGCAGGATGAGCCCTCGCGCGGCGGCAAAGTCATCGTCGCGGTCGGCACGGAAGCCAAGGGCATGTTGGGGCGCACGCCGGGGCACATCAACGCGGTGCGCCCCTTGAAGGATGGCGTCATCGCCGACTTCACGTACACCGAAAAAATGCTGCAGTACTTCATCAATAAAGTGCACGGCAATCGCTTCCTGAAACCCTCTCCGCGCGTGCTGGTGTGCGTGCCGTTCGGATCGACGCAAGTCGAGCGCCGCGCGATCCGGGAATCGGCCGAAGGCGCCGGTGCGCGCAACGTCGCCATCGTCAGCGAACCGATGGCCGCGGCCGTGGGCTCGGGGCTTCCGGTCCAGGAAGCGCGCGGATCGATGGTGCTCGACATCGGCGGTGGCACCAGTGAAGTCGCGGTGCTCTCGCTCAACGGCATCGTTTACGCAAACTCTGCGCGCATCGGCGGCGACCGCTTCGATGACGCGATCATGAACTACGTGCGCCGCAACTACGGCATCCTGATCGGCGAGGCGACCGCGGAGCGCATCAAAATCGAGATCGGCTCGGCCTATCCCGGCCAGCAGGTGCGCGAATTGTCGGTCAAGGGCCGCAACCTTTCCGAGGGCGTACCGCGCAGCTTCACGCTCAACAGCAACGAAATCCTCGAAGCGCTGCAGGAACCACTGCAGGGCATCGTCGGCGCGGTCAAGCAGGCGCTGGAACAGACACCGCCGGAACTGGGAGCCGATGTGGCCGAGCGCGGTATCGTGC
>JBOHZW010000334.1:0-6903 GCA_050738715.1 Steroidobacteraceae bacterium
TCGCCGTGCGGCAGATGCCGCGGGCGCTGACGATGCGCTCGAAGCGCTGACGATGCGCTGGGGTTTGATCCCCGGCTGGTGGTCGCAGCCTTCGCTCCCCACTTCGACGATCAATGCGCGCAGTGAAGAAGCGGCGGGCAAGCCGATGTGGCGCAATGCCGTGCGGCAGTCGCGCTGCCTGGTGCCGGTCCTCGGCTGGTACGAGTGGCATGCGACGCCGGAAGGCAAGGTGCCTTATTTCATCCATTTGCCCGCCATGGCGGGGTTCTGTTTCGCCGGGCTGTGGTCAGCGTGGCGCGACCCTACCGGGGAAACGCAACGCAGTTTTGCCATCCTGACCCGGCTTGCCTCGCCGGCGATGCAGGCCGTCCACAACCGCATGCCGGTCGTGCTGCCACAAGCCGCCTGGACGGATTGGCTCTCCGATTGGCCTGCCGACCATGCGCGCCGACTGGCCGATCACGTCGCTAATGCCTTGAATGACTTCGAGTTTTATGCGGTCAGTCGTTATGTGAACGCGCCGCGCAACCAGGGAGAACGCTGCATCGAGCCTGCCGCTGCCGGATGACTGTGGCAGCAACATGGAGCGCGTAGAATGCGCCCCGCGCGACTCAAGGGTTCCGGTGTGAAACCCGCGGTGGGGTTGCCGAGTCTAACCGGGACCGGGGGCGGCGGGATAAGCCTGTCCCTTCAAGGCAGTGGAGCCCGACATGAACGAAGAACTCCGTGGCTGGCGTCGATTACGCTCGCCGTCCCGTGGCATGTGGATTGGCGGCGCCGTCATCGTCGTGGCCGCCATATTGGTCGTATCCAGATTGGGCCATTCGTCGGACGATGGCGCGGCCAAGGACCAGAACGCGACGCCACTCGTCACGGTCGTCGTGCCCTCTCTCGGCAACGTGACCGCGACCGTATCGCTCACCGGCCAGATCAGCGCGCAGAACGACATGCCGATCGGCGTCGAAGGTGACGGCGGCCGCGTCAGCGCCGTGCTGGTCGAGCCGGGCGATCACGTGCGCCGCGGGCAGGTGCTGGCGCGATTGAATCCGCTCACCGCACAGTCGCAGGTCGACGGTGCGGCAGCGACGCTCGATGAGTTGCGCGCCAGCGCAGCCGCATCGCAGGCCGAATACGCACGCGCCGAAGCCGCGCGCGATTCCTTTTCGAAGGAAGAGTTCGAGCGCCGCCGAACCACATCGCTGACGGCGCTGGCCAAGGTCAAGGCTGCCGAGGCGATGTTGTCCGAAGCGCAGACGCGTTGGCAGCGCACGACCGTCGTCGCGCCGAGCGATGGCATCGTGCTGACGCGCGCAGCCGAGGTCGGCCAGATTGCGATGGCGGGCGGCGCACCGCTGTTTCGTTTGGCGCGCGGCGGCGAGATCGAGATGCGCGGCCAGGTCGCCGAGCAGGACATGCCGCGCCTGAAGGTGGGGCAAACCGCGCTGGTGCGCCTCGACGGCGTCGCCCAGCCTTTCGTGGGCAAGGTGTGGCAGGTCGGTGCGATCATCGACACGGTCTCTCGCCAGGGCATGGTGCGCGTCTCGTTGCCCGCCGCCGATCAGAACCTGCGGCCGGGCGCTTTCGCGCGCGCCGACATCCAGACAGGCGCGACCGTCGGCGTGGTGCTGCCGCAAACCGCCGTGTTGAGCGATGAGCAGGGCAACTACGCGTTGATCGTCGGCGCTGAAAACAAGATCGAGCGGCGCGCGATCACTGTCGCGGGGGCGCATGCCGATGGATTGCTGGTCAGCAGCGGATTGACTGGCAACGAACGCGTGGTCGCGATCGCCGGCGCGTTCCTGCGCACCGGTGAAGCGGTGCAGGTCGCGCCGGGCGCTCTTGCCGGCGGCGGTGGCGGCGGCGGTGCCGATGCCAACAGCAAACGCAACCCAGCAGGCGCCGCGACGAATGCCGCGGTGAGCACGCCGTGAGGCGCATATCCGCGTGGGCGATCACGCACCCGGTTTTTCCGCTGGTGCTGTTCGCGGTGCTCACCGTGTTCGGTGTGGTCGCGTTCATCCGCATGCCGGTCACGCTCAATCCCGATGTGTCAGCGCCGTTCGTGCACGTGTTGATCGGCGTGCCCGGTGCGGCGCCCTCCGAGATCGAGACCCAGGTGCTGCAAAAGGTCGAGGGTTCGGTCTCCAAGATCGGCAACGTCAAGAACATCATCTCGCGCGCCACTGAGGGCCAGGCGATGGTGTTCGTCGAATTCCAGATCGGCACGCCGGTCGATCGCGCGACGAACGACGTGCGCGATGCCGTGGCGCGCGTGCGGTCCGAGCTCCCTTCCGGAATCATGGAACCAAACATCGGCCGCGAGGAAATCGACGGCGGCCCGATCGTTTACTACGCGGTCAGCACCTCTGGCATGACCGAGGAACAACTCTCCTGGTTCGTCGACGACACGGTCAACAAGCGGTTGCTGGCGGTGCCCGGCGTAGCGCAGGTCAACCGTTCGGGTGGCGTGAGCCGCGAGATGCGCGTCGATCTCGATCCGGCGCGCATGCAATCGATCGGCATCACCGCGGCCGAGGTCAACGACCAGCTGCGGCAGGTCAACATTGATGCGGCCGGTGGCCGCGCGCAGGTGGGCGGCAGCGAGCAGTCGATCCGCGTGCTGGGTAGTGCCCGCACGGCGGCGCTGCTTGCTGATACGCGACTGACACTCGTCGATGGCCGCGTCGTGCGGCTCGGTGACATCGCGCAGGTGCGCGATGGCATCGAGGAAGTGCGTTCGATCTCGCGCCTCGACGGGCGGCCGGCGACGACCTTTGGCGTCATGAAGGCAAAAGGCGCATCCGACGTTGATACGCTCAAGCGCGTGCAGGACGAGCTCGCCAAGATCACCACCGAGAATCCCAGCATTACGCTGAAGCAGGTGTTCACAACAGTCGATTTCACCAAGCAGCAGTACACCGCTTCGATCGAGGCGCTGATCGAGGGTGCGTTGCTGGCGGTGGCGATCGTGTACCTGTTCCTGCGCGACTGGCGCGCGACCGGCATCGCCGCGCTCGCCATTCCGCTGGCGGCGCTGCCGACATTCGCGTTCATGCAGTGGTTCGGTTTCACGCTGAACCAGATGAGCCTGCTGGCGCTGTGCCTGATCACCGGCGTGCTGGTCGATGACGCGATCGTCGAGATCGAGAACATCACGCGCCACATGAAGATGGGCAAGAGCGGTTACAAGGCGGCGATCGAAGCGGCCGACGAGATCGGCCTCGCGGTTGTGGCCTGCTCGATGGCGATCATCGCCGTGTTCCTGCCGGTGAGTTTCATGGGCGGGCTGGTCGGGCAGTTCTTCATCCAGTTCGGTTTCACCGTCGCGGTGGCGGTGTTCCTGTCGCTGGTGGTGGCGCGCCTGATCACGCCGTTGCTGGCGGCGTATACGTTGAAGCCGCACGCGGCGCTGCGCAGCGCCGACGGGCCGGTGATGGAGTGGTACCTGAAGGCGCTGGCCTGGACCGTCAGGAATCGCTGGAAAACAATTATCGCCGGCTTCGTGTACGTGGTGGTTTCGCTCGTCGGCCTGGCGATGGTGCCGAAGGCCTTCTTCCCGGACACAGACAACTCCTCCTCGGTGCTCAAGGTCGAGCTGCCGCCCGGCGTGCTGCTGAGCCAGACCTCGCTGGTTTCGTCGGAGGCGTATCAGATCCTTCGCCGGCACCCGGAAGTGAAGTCGATGGTCGAGTCGGTTGGCGAGGACGATGACGGTGAAGTGCGCTCCGGCAACATCTTCATCCAGCTCGTCAAGCCCAGCGAGCGCAAGCTCAGCCAGAAGCAGTTCGAGGCGCAGGTCACGAAGGAATTGCACGCCATCCCGGATGCACGCCTGACTTTCCAGAGCCAGTCGGATGGTGGCGGGCGAGATCTCACGCTGTTCGTCGTCGGCAGCAATCCGAACGCGGTCGAGCAGACCGCGCGCATCGCCATCGAGCAGATGCGCACGCTGAAGGAGTTGCGCGATCCGCGCATCAACGGCGACATGGCGCGTCCGGAACTGGTGATCCATCCGCGGCTCGACCTTGCGGCGCAGCTCGGCGTCACCGTGGCAGCCATCAGCGATACGGTGCGCGTGGCCACGCTTGGCGAGATCGCGCAGAACGCGCCGAAATTTTCGCTCGCCGATCGGCAAATCCCGATCCGCGTGAGCCTGGTGGAATCATCACGCAGCAATCTGGCGACGCTCGAAAACCTGCCGGTGCCGACCGCTTCCGGTGCGACGGTGCCGCTTAAAGCCGTCGCCGACATTGGCTTCGGCCAGGGACCGTCGAAGATCCGCCGTTACAACCAGCAACGCCGCCTCTCGCTCGAGGCCGACCTGAACAACACGCAGCTCGGCCCGGCGATGGACAAGATCCACGCACTGCCCATCTACAAGAACCTGCCGGCCGGCGTGCAGATCGTGAACGTGGGACAGGCGCAGTACATGGATGAACTCGTCACGGGCTTCCTGCTGGCCATTGTCGCCGGCGTCATGCTGGTGTTCGCCGTGCTGGTGCTGTTGTTCGCGCGCTTGTTCCAGCCGGTCACGATCATGGCCGCGCTGTTCCTGTCCTTCGGCGGCACCGCTGTCGCGCTGGCTCTCACCGGCAGTCCTTTCTCCATCGGTTCCTTCCTCGGAGTGCTGATGCTGATGGGCCTGGTGGCCAAGAACTCGATCCTGCTGGTGGAGTTCGCGATCGAGGAAATGCGCGCCGGCAAGGACCGGCTGACGGCACTGCTCGAGGCCGGCCACAAGCGCGCGCGTCCGATCGTCATGACCTCGGTCGCGATGATCGCCGGCATGCTGCCGCTCGCAGTCGGCGTCGCCGGCGATGCCGCGCTGCAGGGGCAGATGGCGATTGCCGTGATCGGTGGCCTGGTGACCTCGACCGCATTGGCCCTGGTGATGGTGCCGGCCGGCTTCACCGTGATGGACGACTTCGAACGCTGGCTCGGCCGCAAGTTCGGGCACCGCCTCGTCAACAAGCCAACCGAAGGGACGGCGGTCCCGGCGAGCGCCCCGGCGCTGGGCGCGATGACGAGCCCGGGCCTGCCGCAGGTGTGACGCAGGCCTGCCCCAGGTGTGACGCAACGCCTTAAGTGAAGTGAATCGCCTGCCGATATTCCGGGGGTGAATAGCAACATACCCGCAACCGCGGTTGCATCCGGCCGGTCGGCCGAGCCCGACAGCCCGGCGTTTGCGTTCGTGCGCGAGCTGGCCGCGTCGCTCTCGCACCCGCCGATCGAGCTGCCGAGTTTTCCGGAAGTGGCGCTGCGCGTGCAGCAGGTGCTGGCCGACGATGCGGTCAGCACCGAGATGGTGGTGCGTCTCGTCGGCGCCGAACCGATGCTGGCCGCGCGCGTCGTGAGCCTGGCGAACTCCGCCGCGATGAATCCGTCCAGCCACCAGATCACCGATTTGCGCACCGCGGTGTCGCGCATGGGCTTCGACAGCCTGCGCGCCGCGGCGGTCAGCTTCGCGATGGCGCAGCTGCGTTCGCGCGCCGATTACGCCAACATCGAGAAGCAGCTGACGCAGCAGTGGCTCGAAAGCGTGGGTTTTGCCTCGACCGCGTGTGTGGTCGCGCGCCGCAGTCAGCGCATGAGCGCAGACACCGCGTTGTTCGCCGCGCTCGTCGCCGGCGTCGGCAAGATTTATATCCTGACGCGCGCCAGTCGCCACCCGGCGCTATTCGCCGACTCCGCCGGCTACCAGGCGATCGTCGACGAATGGCACATCAACATCGCGCGCGCGCTGCTCGAGAGCTGGCACGTGGCCGATGAAGTCATCGAGGCGGTGCAGGGCTACCAGCACCGCAACGAGGAAACGCGCCCCGGGCCGCCGCTCGGAGACGTGCTCGCCTGCGCTGCGCTGATCAGCCGGTTGAAGGATTCACCTGAGCAGCTCGCTTCGTTGCTTTCCGCATCGCGCGCCGCACAGCGACTGGGCCTGGCGAAAGCCGCGCCGGAGCCGATGTTGGCCGATGCGGCCAGCGAACTCGCGACGTTGAACGCGGCGCTCGGGCGCTAGCGCTCAATGGCGCCAGGGCTCAATGGCGCGAGTGCGCCTCGATCCAGGCCTGAGCTTCCTCGTTGACTTCGCGCGGTTCGCGCCCCGCGGCCGAAATCGGCGGTCCGATGACGACTCGGATCGTTCCGGGTTTCTTGTACAGGCCGCGGCGTGGCCAGAAATAACCGGCGTCGTGCGCAACGGGAACGATCATCCGATTGTTCTGCGTGGCCAGCAACGCGCCGCTGACGCCATAACGGCGCGTCTGTCCGGGCGGCATGCGCGTGCCTTCCGGGAAAATCACGATCCATTCGCCTTCGGCGAGCCTTTGCTTGCCCTGGTCGAGCACGCTCTGCACCGCTGATTTTCCGGCCCTCCGATCGATCGCGATGCAGCGCATGAGCCGCAGCGCCCAGCCGAGGAAGGGCACCCAGGTCAGTTCGCGCTTGAGTACCCACACGTGCGGCGGCACCAGCAGCACCTGCGCAAAGGTTTCCCAGGCCGAGGAATGCTTGATCAGCGCGATGTGGTTGCTCTTGGGCAAATTCTCTGCGCCCTCGATCCGGTAGTCGAGCCGACAGACGAGGCGCAGCACGGCCAATAGCGCGCCGCCCCAGCCGCGCGCCATCCTGAAGCGCATGGGGAACGGCATGAAGGGGCCGACGATGGTGAACATCACCGCGTAGCAACCGGTCCACGCAAACAGGAACAGCGTGAAGACGAACGAAGCCAGCCACTGCATGGGCTGGATCAACCCGGCAAGCGCGACAGGTCGGCGATGCGCGTGAACATCCCGCGCAGCGCGCGCAACAGCGCGAGGCGGTTGTCGCGCAGTCGCGCGTCGGGGTCATTGACCATGACGCCATCGAAGAACGCATCAACCGGCGGCTTGAGCTGCGCCAGCACCG
>JBOHZW010000335.1:0-20944 GCA_050738715.1 Steroidobacteraceae bacterium
CGTGCAGGCTGTGCGGCGGCCGCGGCTCGTTGAGTGGTACTTGCGCCTGCACGGCCAGCACATGCGCGCGCAGGCGGGCACCTACGAACTGACGCAGGGCGCGACGGCGCAAGCGATGCTCAACCAGCTCAATTCAGGGCAGGTGGTGCTCTCGCAGGTGACGATCGTGGAGGGATGGACTTTCGCGCAGATGCGCGCCGCGCTCAATGCGAATGCCGACCTGGTCCATGAATGGCAGCACCTCGATGACGTCGCGCTGATGCGTGCCTTGGGAAGCGCCGGCGTGAAGGCGGAAGGACGCTTTTTCCCCGACACTTATCGCTTTGCGGCGGGCACCAGCGACAAGCGCATCTACGAGCTCTCGCTGCAGCGCATGAGCGAGCGGTTGCGCCAGGAGTGGGAGGGGCGCGCGCCCGGCACGGTCGTGGCGAGCGCCGAGGCCGCGCTGATCCTGGCTTCGATCGTCGAGAAGGAAACGGGCCGCGAAGACGAACGCGCGAAAGTGGCGGCCGTGTTTGCCAATCGGCTGCGCGACGGCATGCGGCTGCAATCGGATCCGACGGTGATCTACGGCCTTGGCGCGCGCTTCGACGGCAACCTGCGGCGGCGCGACCTCGAAACCGATGGACCGTACAACAGTTACATGCGCTTGGGCCTTCCGCCCACGCCGATCGCGCTCCCGGGAGGCGCCTCGATCCACGCCGCGCTGCATCCAGCCGCCAGCAATGCGTTGTATTTCGTCGCCACCGGCGTCGGTGACGGGAGCCATCATTTCTCGAGCACGTATGCCGAGCACATCGTCGCACTGCGCGCGTTCCTGAAACGCACTGGTGCGACGCCGGACGCGGCCATCAGCGGCGGCGCGACAATCCACGGCGGCAGGAAATGAGCACCACGACCGGCGCCGGCGCGTTCATCACGCTCGAGGGGATCGAAGGCGCGGGTAAATCGACCGTTGCCAGGACCCTGCAAGCCGAACTTGAGCGACGCGGTGCCACCGTGCTGCTGACACGCGAGCCGGGTGGCACGCCGCTGGCCGAGTCATTGCGCGAACTGCTGCTGCGCCGGGGCGATGAGCTGCTCAATCCAAACGCGGAAACACTGCTGATGTTCGCCGCGCGCGCCGTGCACCTCGACAATGCGGTGCGGCCGGCCCTGGCCGCCGGACGCTGGGTGATCTGCGATCGCTTCACGGACGCGAGCTACGCCTACCAGGGTGGCGGCAGGGGTGTCGATGCGGCATTGCTCGACCGGCTGGCGGCCGCCGTGCACGCCGACTTGTGGCCGGTGCGCACCTTGTTGCTCGATGTGCCGCCCGCGCTGGGCATGCAGCGGGCCCGGAGCCGGCCCGGCGCGCCCGATCGTTTCGAGTCGGAGGAGATTGCGTTCTTCGAGCGCGTGCGCGCTGCATATTTACAGCGTGCTGCGCGCGAGCCGCAGCGCATCCGCGTCATCGATGCGACGCGAGCGCTGGCCGAAGTGGAGGCGTCCGCGCGCGCAGCCATCGACGACTTGTTGCCCGGAACGGCGTGATGACGGCGCCAGCTACCGCTGCAGAAAAGCCGGGCTTGTTCTGGCTGCAACCCCAGCTGCAAGCGCTGCGCCGCGCGCGCGCGCAGGCGCGGCTCCCGCACGCACTGTTGATACAGGATTCGCCTGGCGCCGGCGGCGGACGGCTCGCGCTGTGGGCCGCGCAGACGGCGCTTTGCCGCGAGCCCGCAGCGCCTTGCGGCCGCTGCCGCGATTGCGAGCGCGTCGCCGTGCGTGCCCATCCTGACCTGTATTTCCTCGAACTCGAGGAGGACGCGCAGCAGATCAAGGTAGACCAGGTGCGCGCCCTGACCGAATCACTGACGCTGACCGGCCACGGTTCGGGCGCGAGCGTGGCGATCGTCAATCCGGCCGACCTGCTCAATGCCAGCGCGGCCAACGCGCTGCTCAAGACCCTGGAAGAACCGCGGCCCGGAACGCTGATCGTGCTCGTGACGCAGGTCAGCGCGCGGCTTCCCGCGACCGTGTTGAGCCGTTGCCAGAAACTCAAGGTGCAGCCGCCCGATCGGACCGCCTGCCTGGCCTGGTTGCGCGAACATCGCGGTGAGGGCGATTGGGAGGCCTCGCTGGATGTCCTCGGCAATGCGCCGCTGACAGCGCTCGAGGCCGATCCGGCCCAACTGCGCGCAATGCGCGATGAGACCGTTGCGCACCTGGAGGGTGCGCTGTCCGGAAGCCTTGACATTCCGGCGGCGGCCGAGCGTTGGGCACAGCGCGGCGGCGGGTACGAGCTGCGGCTCCTGTGCGCTGAGAACTGGGTCACACGGCGGATTGCCGCCCAGACGGGGCCCGCCCGCACATTGAAGGAAGTGCACACTGGAGCGCACTTGCCAGCGGCAAATTACTCTATGAATATACGAGGTCTGATCCGGCTGATGGACGCTCTGCACGAGCTACGGCGGCTGGCGACGACGACGATCAACAAATCACTCGCCGTGGAGCAGCTGCTTTGGCAGCTGCGAGCGGCGCGCAAGAGCTGAAGGTAGATGGCGAAAGACAACCAGGCCAGGCACGGCGACCCGACCGGCCGCAGCGAGACGCTGCCGCGCGCCGACCTGGCGCGCCCGGCCGCAGCCAAGCCGGGCCTGCTGACACTGACGATCAAGGACAAAAGCGCGCTCTACCTCGCCTACATGCCGTTCATCACCAACGGCGGCCTGTTCATTCCGACCAACAGCAACTACCGCATTGGCGATGAAGTGTTCATGTTGCTGAACCTGATGGGCGAGGACGAAAAACTCCCCGTCGCCGGGCGCGTCATCTGGGTGACACCGAAGGGCGCACAAGGCAAGCGCACCGCCGGCATCGGCGTGCAGTTCAGCGAACAGGATCGCGGGCAGACCCGCCACAAGATCGAGAAT
The DNA here is from genome assembly GCA_050738715.1 of Steroidobacteraceae bacterium. Classification (GTDB taxonomy): domain Bacteria; phylum Pseudomonadota; class Gammaproteobacteria; order Steroidobacterales; family Steroidobacteraceae; genus FEN-1191. Next base: position 2,913 of record JBOHZW010000335.1, read on the forward strand.
TACCTGGCCGGCGCGCTCTCTGGCGACAAGGCCACGCACACGATGTAGACGTGAGCTGCGGCCTGCCTCGCTGGCGCGGCCCGGCACTAGCCCGGACGTCGGAGCTCAGGTTCCGCGCTCGACAATCCGCCCTTCAACACGAAGGCATCGAAGCCGCGCTCCAGCAGTATGAAAGCGCCCGCCGCGCTGCGCCGGCCGGTATCGCAGTACACGACATAGGGCGTCTGGCGATCGAGCGTCGCGAGCTTCAGGCGCATGAAGTACAGCGGGATATTCAGCGCGCCCTCGATCGCCAGGTTCTGGTATTCCGACGGCAAACGCACGTCGAGCCACTTGCCGCCCTTGTCGATGAGCGCGCGCGCGGCCGGGTATTCGAGCCACTGCTGCAGCGGCTCGTTCATCAATTCGCGAAAGTCCTGCTTCGAGAGGCGCATCAGCACCCCGTCCGTCAGCATCGTAATCGTGGCGTTGCGCTTGGCTTCGGAGATCAACGCCTCTTCGCCAAAGGTGTCGCCGACCGAGAGTTCGGCCAGGCGTATGCCCTCGCGGTTCAGCGGCGTCTCGCGCGTCACGACGCACTTGCCGCTGACGATCGCATAGAAGTAGTCGCCTTCGGTTCCCTGCTGGATGATCACCTCGCTGGTGCGGCAGGCAACGCGCTGCATGCGCATGAAAATCGCCTGGATATTGGCGGGCGGAATACGGTGGAAGGCCTTGGTCTGGAGCAGCGTCGTCATCCAGTCCTCGCCGCCACCGCCGCCGAAATTCGCCTGCAGCTCGCCGACTTCGTAGGTGCCGGTCTGGTCCCAGGTGATCATCATGTCGAGCAGGTCGGAATCGACCGCGATGTACTCGATCGAGTCGACCGCGCGCGCGCTGACCCGGCGCGGGAGCTTGGGCGACAGGGGATTGCGGGCTTCGGGCGTGCCGCCGCGGATCATCGCAACGGTGCGTTCGCCCTCTCGCAGCTCGACCATGCCGGCAACCAGCCAGTAGCTCTTGCGGTCGGCATCGCCTTCCTTGAACAGCGTGCGGTTGGCGGCAAGTTCATTAATCGTCACCTTGCGGGCCAGCGCCGCAAGGTTGTCGTTCTTCATGCCGTCGAGTGGCGACAGCCTGCGCAGCAGCGCCACATTGGCTGTTCGGCCCTCACTCATGCGTATACCTTTATTCCGGCTGTTCCATCGATGTTAGCACAGCGCGTTTTTTGCGCTGTTCAAGCCAGTGCCGACCAGCCCGCATCGGGACGGAATCGCGCGCCATAGCGTTGCTCGAGCTCGCCCAAGCGCGCGACCACGCTGGCCACGCCGCGCGTACGGGCATAATTCAACGGACCGCCGCGGAACGGCGCGAAACCCGTGCCGAACACGACGCCGGCGTCGAGCAGGTCGGCATCCGCGACCACCTGTTCGCGCAAGCACGCTGCGCACTCGTTGAGCAACGCGAGGATCAGCCGATCGGAAAGATCGGGTGGTACGCTGGCCGTGACGCTCTCGCGGACCGCTTTCCCATCCTGCCAGGTGTAGAAGCCCTGGCCGCTCTTGCGGCCAAGTTTTTTCGCGGCGACGAGTTCACGGAGCCGCGCCACGTAGGGCGGCAATTCGCGGCCCAGCTCGCGCGTGATGATCTCGCCGACGTGCAGTGCGACGTCGAGGCCGACCACATCGGAGAGTTCCATCGGACCCATCGGCATGCCGAACTCGACCGCGACGCGATCGATGAGCGGTATGGGCACGCCTTCGCCGGCCGCGAACATCGCCTCATGCAGGTACGGGAACAGCACGCGGTTGACGAGGAATCCCGGGCCGCTGCGGCAGGGAAGCGGCAGTTTGTCGAGACGGCGCGCAAAGGCCATCGCGGCCGCGAGCGGCTCGGGCCGCGTCTCTCCCGAATGGATGACCTCGATGAGCGGCATCTGCGCCACCGGATTAAAAAAGTGCAGTCCGACGAGCCGCCCCGGATCCGCCAGCTTCTCGGCCAGTAGTTCGAGCGTCAGGCTCGAGGTGTTGCTGCACAGGACCGAGCCTGGCGCGAGTCGCGGCTCGGCCTGCGCATACAGCGCGCGCTTCGCATCCAGGTCTTCGAATATCGCTTCGATGAGCACGTCCGCCGTGGGCACGCCGTCCCCGGCGACATCGGCTTTCAGGCGCGCTTTCGCGGCAGCACGCTCGGCCGTGTCGCGGATGCGCTTGTCGAACAGCGTGGCCGCGCGTTGCAACGCCGGGTCGATGTATTTCTGCTCGCGGTCCTGCAGCGTGACATCGAGGCCTCGCAATGCGCACCAGGCGGCGATGTCACCGCCCATGACGCCGGCGCCGATCACGTGGACGCGCTTCAGCGGCGCGGCGGTCTTGCCGCCGAGCGCCTTGAGGCGATCCTGCAGCAGGAACATGCGCACGAGTCCGCGCGCCGCCTCGGATGTGAACAGCTGCGCGATCGAGCGCGCCTCGGCTTCGTAGGCGCGCTTGCCGCGCGCGCCGTAGCGCACCCACAGGTCGATGATCGCGTATGGCGCGGGGTAGTGCGCGCGTGGAGCCTGTTTTGCGACACGCGCCTCCAGCGAACCGCGCAGCAGGCCGCGCACGCCGGGCAGGTTCAACAGGCGGTCGGTGAGCGGCGGGCGGTGCGGGGCAGGGCGTTGCTGGAGGATCTGCCGGGCGGCGCTGTCGAGTTCATTGGCGGCCACGAGCCGATCGACCAGCCCCACTGCCAGCGCGCGATCGGCGCGCACGGGCTTGCCGGTCAGCATCAGTTCCATGGCGGCCCGCACGCCCAGCAAACGCACGGCGCGCACCGTGCCGCCGAAGCCCGGATGAATGCCGAGCAGGACTTCCGGCAATCCAAGGCTCAGGCGGCTGTCGTACACACCGATGCGGTACGTGCAGGCCAACGCGAGTTCAAGACCGCCGCCCAATGCAAAGCCAGCGATGGCGGCAACGCTCGGGCAGGGAAGCGCTTCGAGTTTGTCGAATACGCGCTGGCCTACTGTGATGTGGGCGAATGCTTCCTCGGCGTTTTGAAGAGTCGTAAATTCCCGAATATCGGCACCGGCGATGAAACCCGACGTCTTGCCCGAGCGGATCACCAGTCCCTTCGGCGGCGCAGCGGCGAGTTCGGCCAGCCGCGCATCGAGTTCGAGCAACACCTGCTTGCCGAGCGTATTGGCGCTGCCGCCGGGCCGGTCAATCGTCAGCGTCGCAATGCCGTCATCGGCCCGCGCCAGCGTCCACGCTGTGTTGTCATTCATGGGCAATCCTTGCTCATCACTTGCGGATATCGAAATCGCAGATCAGCGGCCGGTGGTCGGAATAGCGCACTTCGGGGATACGGAAATTCTTGACGTCGATGCCGGCGCTGACCAGGATGAAATCGAGCTCAACGCGCGGCGATCGTGCCGGGTACGAACCCAACCCGAGAGTATTGGCGCTGCGCAGCCCCGAGGCGCGCATGAACAGGTAGATTTCGTGATTGCCCCAGAAAGTGTTGAAGTCGCCGGCGACGATGACCGGCTTGGAGGCGCGCGCAATGACATCGTGGAGCGTGCGCAACTGGTACTGGCGGTGGCGGTATTTCAGCGACAGGTGCACGAGGAACACGCACACTTCTTCCAACTCGAGCTCGATGATCAGCCGTTTGATGCCGGTATCGAAATAGTGGAAGCGCTCGGCCGCGACACCCGGCGCCGCGAGCAGCGCGTTCGATTGCTTGCGAACGATCGGCACCAGGTGGTTGATCGATCCCGATCCATACTTGCATTCGGATGCAGTGAAGTGGCCGAGCGAAGCGGCGATGTGCTCCGCCTGGTTGATCATGCCGGTGCGGATCGAACCGGTGTCGACTTCGACGAGGCCGACCAGGTCAGGACGCTCGTCGCGGATAAAATGCGTGATCTGGTCGAGCACCTTGCGGCTGCTGCGCAGGTAGCCCGCACCCGGCACCGGCAAATGGAAGGCCGGCCCGGTGCCCGTAGCGTAGCGGATGTTGTAGAGGAGCAGTCGCAACGTAGTCCTTCTTCCAGCCGTGCAAGGGGCGGCAGGTCACAGTACACTTAAAGCCATGTCGCAGCGCGATCCCATACGGGTGTTCGTCACGCATGCCTGGGAGCAAAGCGACGACTACCAGCGGGTTTTCGAGTACCTCGAGAGTGCCCGCAATTTCTATTATCGCAATTGCAGCAACCCGGAGCAGCACCCGGTCGACAAATCGGTAGAGGGACTGCGCGAGGAATTGCGCCGGCAGATCGCGCCTTCAGAAGTGGTCGTGGCGCTCTCGAGCCTGCATGCCACGCACCGCGATCTGTTGGTATTCCAGCTGCATTTCGCGAAGGCGAGCGACAAGCCTGTCGTTCTGTTGCCGGGATTCGGGCGGGAAGTGCCGTTGCCGACCGCGGTAACCGGGCTGGCCGACCTGAATGCGTCCTGGGATGAGCGGGCGCTGGTTGATGCGATCCGCCGCCAGGCGCGTCACGAAGACACGACGCGCTGGGACACGATCGAGTTCAAGATCGAGTAGTTTGTCAGCCGCCGTTGGCGTGCTTGGGACGAGCGCTTACCGCTCCGCTATCCAGCGCCAGCAATGCCGCAAGCGGCGCTGCTGCACGCGTTGCGGCCCCGTTGCGTGCCGCGGTGCGCAGCGTCGGCGCGATCGTTTCGACCTGCGCCGGATTCGACATCGCCAGGCCGTAGATGCGCACGATCGCCGTCGCGTATCGTTCCGCCTCTTCGTTCGACAACTTGCGCACCGAAGCGCGCACGATGTTGTCGCCGGGCAGCACGCGCGCGGCGTGCATCGACTTCGACAGCTCGGCAAAATCCTGCTGTGCCTCCAGCGGCAGATCCTGTGCGTCGATGCCGTCGAGATGGCTGCACCAGGCCATTGCCAGCCGGTCCTTCAGGGCGCCGTTCGTGGCAAGTGCTGTGACCGCAGCTTCGAGTTGGTCGGCGAGCGCGCTGTTCACGATGATCCTTGAGGCTTCGCGTGGAATGCCAAAAGAGTTGCTGCTGGGACGATTACTTAAGGTACTGCCTTAATTGTTCTTGATATCGAAAAGCTTGCATATCAGGGGCATAGCGGGAGCATATCGCGTAAAGCCTGCACTTTACAACGCACGGGTTTCTGCACTGCAGACGCCGTTCCGTATGGGGTATTGTGCTAAGTCATTATGAAACAGAGGCCTATGGATATTTTCTAATGCCTTATGTAAGTTATGGGTCGAGGAAATAAGGCTTACAAATGGTCGAGACCTGGCGCGGCATCTACCCGATAACCAGCTTCGTGCTTGAAGCGCTGGGGCGAAAGCGCGACGCCAGCTCGGACGGGCGGCTTTCGGACACGGAGCAAACGCTGCTGACGGCGGTGGAGTTCTGGGGCGCGGCCGCGCATGGCACGCTCCAGCAACACCTGCAGCCCAATGTGCGCGAACAACTGGAAGCGGCGCAGCGCGCGTTTGGCGAACTCGGTGCCGTGCGCGTCGTGAGCCTGCTGCGCGTGGCCGGCGAGGAGCTCGCGGGCGGGCCGATGAGCCAGTCCGAAGCGGCCGTCATCGAGCAGCTCGATGACCGGCTCGCGCGAACCGACGACAACATCGAGGACCTGATCGCCCGTTACGCGGGCGTCATCGAGCAATCGACGGAAAGCGCAGCCGCGCAATGATCGAGGTGGCCGGAGCGGAGCGGGTGCCGGCGCGGCGCTTCGACGCCGCGGGCGCGCCGCACGTGGACACGCGCGCCATCCTGGCGCTGGCCCTGCCGCTGATCGCCAACAGCGCCGTGCAGCTGGTGCTGAACCTCACTGACGTCTGGTTCATCGGACGCATTTCCACACAGGCTCTCGCCGCGGTCAGCGCCGTGCATTGGCTCGCAATCGTCGTGCTGCTGGTGCTTTCCGGCGTTGGCATGGCCGTGCAGACCGTCGTCGCGCAGGCGCACGGCGCGCGCCGCCAGGCGCGGGCAGCGCAGGCCGTGTGGATCGCGCTGTGGGCGCTGCTGCTATCTGTGCCACTGTTCCTCGCCGCGGGATTGTCGATCCGCGGCATGCTCGCGCCGTTCTCGCTCCCGCCCGCCATCGTCGACCTGGCCGCGGCGTTCTGGCTACCGCGCGTCGGTGGTTCCTGCTTCGGCGCCGGCGTGTGGGCGCTGCTCGGCTTCTTCAACGGCATCGGCCGTCCGCGCGTAACGCTGCTGGTCACCGGTGTCATGGCCGTGACCAACGCGATCTTCAACGAGATCTTCATCTTCCATCTGCACCTGGGCGTTGCCGGCTCGGGACTGGCGACGATGGTGGCGCAGGCCTGCGGCCTTGCGCTCGCGATGACGGCGTTCCTGCGTGGACGCTACCGGCGCGGCTACCGCACGCACCTGACGTGGACGCCGAACCTGCGCCGAATCCTGACGCAGCTGCGCATTGGTTTTCCGATGGGCCTGCTGATGGCCGCCGACCTGATCGGGTTCTCGCTGTTCCAGATCATGCAGGTCAAGCTCGGCGAAGTGGAGGGCGCGGCTTCGCAGGTCGTCATGATCATGACTGCGATTTCGTACATGCCCGGCGTCGGTATCGCGCTCGCCGGCACGACGCTGGTGGGGCAGTCGATCGGTGCCGGCGATCGCGACTGGGCGCTGCGGCTCGGCAACCGCGTCATCCTGCTGGCAGCCCTTTACATGGGCGGCATGGGGTTGTTGCTGGCGCTGGCCGGTCCGTGGCTGCTGCCAATGTTCGTCGCCGTCCCTGGAGCGCAGGCGCAAGCAGTGATCCTGCTCGCTGCCCGGTTGCTGTGGATCGCCGCGGCGTACCAGTTCTTCGATGGCCTGAATCTCGCCAGCGGCATGTGCCTGCGCGGCGCCGGCGACGCGATGATCCCGGCGACGCTCGTCATCGTGCTGTCCTGGGTCCTGTTCGTGCCGCTGGCGCACATGATGAGTTTTGCGCCTGGCCAGGGCTGGGTCAATTTCCTGCCGCAATGGGGCCTGGGCGCGCGCGGTGGCTGGTGGAGCGTCGTGTTCTATACACTGCTGGTCGGCACGACGCTCCTGTTGCGCTGGCGTTCGCGCGCCTGGCAACGTTTGAGGATCTGACGCATGCGAATCGCGATCTTCACCACCGGCGGCACGATTGACAAGGTGTACTTCGACGCCAAGGGCAATTACCACGTGGGCTCGCCAATGGTGCGCGAACTGCTGGTGCACGCACGCCTCAGGGAGATGCCACCGATCACCGAACTGTTGCGCAAGGACAGTCTCGAGATGACTGAAGAAGATCGCCAGGCGATACGCTCAGCCGTGCTTGGCAGCACCGAAGATCGCGTCCTGATCACGCACGGCACTGACACGATGGTCGAGACGGCCCGATCGTTGGGTGGAATCGAGGGCAAGACGATTGTCCTGACGGGCGCACTGCAGCCGGGCCGGTTCGCCGATAGCGATGCCGAATTCAACCTGGGGCTTGCCTTCGGGGCGGTCCAATTATGTCCAGTCGGTGTTTACGTGGTCGCCAACGGCACGGTGTTTCCCGCCGATGGCGTGCGCAAGAACCTTGAAATGAACTGTTTCGAGCCGCTATAGCTGCAGATGCAGGGCGCGCGGCGCTGCCGCGTTGCGAACTGGCGACCCCTGTCACAGACCGCGCCGGCAAGGCGCGATACTTTCCCGTTTATGTCCCTGCCCGCAACGCCGATTTCCCTTAAATCCTCGCGTCCGCCGATGCCAGCGTGCACGCTCGGGCAGCGGATCGTGGCATCGCTCCCCCTGTTGTGGGCCAAGTGGGTCTCGCTCCATGACGCCGCCGGCAACATCTACTGGCAGCAGGGCGAGGTGCTGGGCCCGGCCGAGCGCGAGGCGATTCGCGTGGCGGTCGAGAGCTTCGTCGGCAAGGGTGCGCCGGCCCGCGTCAATCACCCGCTGCATCGCGACCGCACGGCATTGCTGCTGCGGGCGGAGGACGATTTCCATCCCTTCCTCGGTTTCGTCATGCTGGTGGTCGATGACCGCTGGCTGCGCGGCAAGGGCACAGCGGCGCCCGACCTGCCGATTCCCGTCGTGCGCGCGGTGCGCGAGTGGGGCGCCACGCTCGGTTGCGGGGCGCAGGGCCCGGCCATTGGCAACACTTCATCGACCGCCGAAATGAAAGCACCGCAGATGGTTGCGTTGCTCGAAGGCGGACCGCGCGTCAACGACGTCGAGGCCGATCGTTACCTGGAAAAGCTGCGCGCTTTTGAAATCGAACTGCATGCCCAGCACCTGATTCCGATCCAGACCGCGACACGCATTCGACGCTATGAAATCCTGATGCGCGCGGCGGGGCAACCGGGCTCCGATGCGGCGCCGCAGGAACTGATCCGTGGCGCCGAGGCGCTCGGCCTGGGCGCGGTGCTCGATCGCCGTGTCGTCGGCGAATTGCTGGTGTGGCTCGCGCAGCGCTCGGAAATCTGGTCGGGAGAACCGGCGCAGTTTTCCGTGAACCTGACCACCGGCGCGCTCAGCGATGCCAACTTCCTGACTTTCGTGCGGCTGTGCCTGGAAAAGGCGCAGCTTCCGCGTGGACTGATCGCCTTCGAGGCGCAGTACGAATTTTGCCGCCGTGAACCGCAGTACTTTGCGCATCTGGCGACGCAACTTGAGCAGGCGGGCGCCGGCGTCGTGATCGACAATTTCGTATTGAGCGACAGCGGTGTTGATTTCCTGATGCAGCCGGGTGTGCGGCTCGTCAAGCTCGAACCGCAGGTGACGCACGATCTGGTCAACGACCGCGGCCACCAGGCGCGCGTCGCGGCCATCGCGCAGGCTGCGCGGGTGGCCGGCGTGCACGTGGTCGCGAAGAACGTCGAGTGCGAAAAATCACAGGCGCTGTTGCAGGCATTGGGTGTCGACTTCGTGCAAGGCTACGGCACGAGCGCACCGGCGCCGCTCGAAGCCATTGACGCACAGCGTGAGTTGCGTGTCGAGCGCCAGATCGTCGATCCGCGCTACGGCGAAATCCCGATGGACGCGGAGCCGCGTCTCGCCGCCAACGGCTGACCGGCCACGTGGCCCAATCCGACGAGCCCACAACCGCATCGATTGATCGGCGCGGCCGCGATGACCGCCGCTCGCGCACGCTGCATTCGCTGTTGACGGGTGGCTGGCAGGCGCGCCGGCGCGATCCGCGCCGGCGTGAACCGCTGCGGGTCGGCTCGGTCGACTGGCATGCCCCGCAATGGTTTGCCGCCGCACTGATCGTGCTGCTGCTTTCGCTCGCGGACACCTTCCTGACGCTGGTGCTCGTTCACCACGGGGCGATCGAAGTCAATCCGGTCATGGCGCCGCTCGTCATCGGCAGCGGGGGCAGCTTTGCCTTTTTCAAGCTCGCGCTGACTGCCGCCGCCGTGACGGTGTTGGTTGCGTTGACGCGTGTGCCAACATTCGGCCGGCTGCTGGCCGGACCGATACTGGTCGGCGCAGCAGTGCTTTACGCCGCGCTGATTGCCTACGAGCTGTGGCTGCTCGATCAATTCGCCAGCTGAACCACACGTCTCACCAGCTGACGCCGATGCGCGCGTAGTAGAACGCGCCGTTCATGCCGATCGGTGACAACACGTCATACGGAAAATTGCCGATGTAGTTGATGTCATCGCTCGACAGGTCGGGATAGGTGTCGAGCACGTTGTCGGCGCCCAACGCGAGCGACACGCTCGGAGTGAATTTGTACTCTGTCTCCAGGTCGAGCTGCGACTTGGCCGAATAGGTCTGCGTGGGCACGAATCCGCCGCCAAAATCGAATACGCGCGTCGCGCTGCCATAGCGCGTAGCGCGGCCGAGCAACGACCAGTGCGGATCGCTCCACTCGGCGGTCAGCACGGTCTTGTTCTTTGGCGCCGCATCTTCGAGCGTGTTGCGTTCCTCGAGACCAACCAATTCCGTCGTGATGTCGAGCGCCGCGAGCTGCGCCGGCGTCGCGCGCACGCCGTTGATGCGGGTCTTGGCGTAAGAGTACGCACCAGTGAGCCTGAAAGTGCCCGCGCCGGCATCCCAGCGGCCGTTGGCGACGATGTCGAACCCGGAAGTGCGCGTGTCGACCGCGTTCGTGAAGAAGTTGACGCCCTCGACGCCGGTCAGTCCGAACTGCGTCTGCAGGAGCGCCGTGAGCGCGTCGCTCTGCAGGCGTTCCGAGATCGTGATGCGGTCCTTGACGCGAATGTGGAAATAGTCGGCCGTCAGGCTGAAATGATCTCCGCCCTGCAGCGTGAATCCGCCGCTCAGGTTGACCGATTTCTCGGCCTTGAGATCCTGCGCGCCGAGCGCACGCGCAATCGGGCTCGACACCGGGAGCGTGAGCACCTGTGTCAGCGCGCCGCCATTGCCGAAGCTCGTCGAGGTCAACTGGTATGCCACCTGGCTCAGCGATGGCGCGCGGAAACTATTCGACACCGCTCCGCGCAGCGCGAAGGCCGGCGTGAGCTTGTAGATGCCGCTGAGCTTGCCGGCCACCGCATTGCCGAAGTCATCGTAGTGCTCGACGCGTCCTGCCACATCGATCAGCAGGTCACGGGCGGGATGGACCGACAGGTCCGCATAGATGCTGCCGACCGTACGCGACGCGTTGGCCGCGTCGCCAGGCTGCAATCCGGGACCCGCCTGCGCGCCGGCGTCAAAATCGGTGAACGGCCCGGCGGCGTAGGAGGCCGGGTCACCGGGGCCGGTCTGGTATTTCTCGTGCCGGTACTCGGCGCCCACGGCCAGGTCGAGCGGCTGCGCAAGGCCGGCATCAATCTGGCGCGTCGCATCGAGATTCAGTGTCAGCTGGTCGAAACGGAAATCACCAATCTTGAAGCTCGTCGGGCTTGTGGACCCAAGCGAAGCATTGAGCGAGTGCTGCAGGCCGTAGTCGAACTTGTTCTGCCCGAACGACAGGCTGCCGTCCCACGACCAGACTGAAGCCTTGCCGCTCAGGCCGCCAACGATCGACAGATCCTTGTTGACGCCGGTGGTCACCGGGCGATAACCGTTCGGATATACGCCGGGCTGCGTGGCGGCGCTGTCGGGGTAGCGAAAGAATGCCGCGCCGCGCGAATCGCGATGATCGTAGCTCGCGAACGAGTAGAACTCGGCGCCGCTCGCCAAGGGCTGGCGCAGGTTGTACCAGATGTCCTTGTCCCTGGCATCGCCGTCGCCGGGTGCAAAGTTGCGCCGCCCGAGCGTTGCTTCGTTCGCGGGTGTGTCACTGTCGGAAATAAAGAAGCCGCCGCCATCGAAGCCGGCGCGATTGGTGCTGCCGCGATGGCGGAATTCGGCGCCGACGTCGATGAATCCGCTGCCGCCGAGCGCGAAACCCTGCTTGAGCTGTGCAACGGTCGTGATGCCGTCGCGCAGCTTCTGGTGCGTGGGCTTGAAGGAAGTGATGTTTTCACCGTAGCTGAGACTGGCTGCGCCCGCGGACGGACTGTCGTCGAGGATGATGTTGATGACGCCCGCGATCGCATCCGATCCATACTGCGCGCCCGCGCCATCGCGCAGCACTTCGATGCGCTTGATGGAATTGAGCGGTATCGAATTGAAGTCGACTGGCGTCGTGCCCTTGCCGATCTTCGCCTCGAGATTGACGATCGCCGAGGTGTGGCGGCGCTTGCCATTCACGAGCACCAGCACCTGGTCAGGACTCATGCCGCGCAGCTGCCCCGCGCGCACGTGATCGGCGCCGCCGGAATCGGATTGGCGCGGAAAATTGAATGACGGCGCAAGTGACTGCAGCGCCTGCGCGAGCTCGCCGGCGACCGCGCCGGTCTTTGACAGGTCGTGCGCCGACAGCACATCGACCGGTACCGGCGAATCGAGCACGGTGCGTCCCTTCGCGCGCGTGCCGGTGACGATGATCTCATCGAGCGTGTCGGCCGCCTGCACGGCGGGCGCATCAGCGGCCGGTATGGGCCGCACGAGGTTTACAGCCAATGCGCCGAGCGCCGCTGCGGCCACGACTCCAGGTTTCATGTTCGCCTCTCCCTCGATCCTTGTTGTCTTGCCCTATACTGCGGGCAAATATCCAGCGAGCGGCAGTCTACAACTACATGCATTGCGATGCTTAGACCCGATGGCTATGACTTGATGCAGCACGACCGGCTGAAGCGCGCCGCCAACGCATGAACGATTCGCCGCACGGAAAGCCGCGCCGCCACTTGTCGGTCTGGCACGCCGTTTCCGTCTGCGTCGGCATGGTGATCGGCGCCGGCATTTTTTCAACGACCCCGATCGCTGCGGCGAATGTTTCTACCAGCAACGGCTTGCTGCTGGCCTGGGCCTTCGGCGGCGTCATGTCGCTGGCCGGTGCATTGTGTTTCGCCGAAATGGCCGCGGCGTTTCCCGATGCCGGCGGCGATTATTTTTTTCTCTATAAGGCCTACGGACCACGGCTCGCATTCCTGTTTGCGTGGTCGCGCTTCGCGGTCATCCACACGGGCTCGATGGCGATGCTGGCATATGTGTTTGGCGATTACCTCGGGCAGGTGATCGACCTGGGGGCGCACGGCAGCGCTATTTTTGCCGCGCTGATCGTCATGCTGCTCGTCGGTGTCAATCTCGCCGGCATCCGCTTTGGCATCAATACACAGGTCGCGTTGATGAGCATCGTGCTGATTGGACTCGCCAGCGTCGCGGCCGGCGGCGCGTGGATCAGTGCTCAGGGGCTACCGCCCGCGCATGCGCATTTTTCTCCCGGCGTGGCGCCGGCCACGCACTTCGGGACAGCGCTGGTGTTCATCTTCCTGGCTTACGGCGGGTGGAGCGATGCGGCGACGCTATCGGCCGAGATGCGTGATGGTGAGCAGGGCATCAAGCGCGCGCTGCTGCTCGGCATGACAACGGTGACGGTGTTGTACCTGGCGGTGAACTGGGCGTTGCTACGCGGGCTGGGCCTGGCCGGACTGGCCACCACCGATGCGCCTGCCGCGGACCTCATGCTGCGGGCGTTCGGCAGGCCCGGACAACTTCTGATCGTCGCGGTCGTCGCGTTGACATCGATCACCGTGCTGAACGCGCTGCTGATCGCCGGCGCGCGCACCACCTACGCTGCGGCGCGCGATACGGTGACGCTGCAGCACCTCGGTCGCTGGCACGAGGTTCGTGGCACGCCGCCGGTTGCAATCCTCGCGATCGGCGCCGTCGCATTGGCGCTGGTCGGCTTTGGCGCCTACACGCGCCAGGGCTTCGCGACAATGGTCGATTACCTCTCGCCGGTGTATTGGTTCTTTCTGTCGCTGAGCGGCGTCGCCTTCTTCGTGCTGCGCCGGCGCTTTCCGCATGTGCGGCGCCCGTACCATGCGCCGTTGTATCCGCTGTTGCCGCTGGCCTTCGTGCTCGGCAGCGTTTACGTGCTCTACAGCAGCCTCGCACACGTCAAGGTCGGCGCCATCACCGGCGTCGTCGTGATGTTGGTCGGTGTGCTGTTGCTGCTGCCGATGCGTTTCGCCTCGCACCAGCAAAGCTGACAGCGAAGCGCGGATGCCTCAGACTAGCTGCTTGCGCCACGCGCCGGAGTGATGGATGGCTGACACATATCACAAACGCAAGGTCGGCAAGCGAACGCTGTCGCCCGTCACCCAGATGATGGGCTTTGGCTACGATCCGCACCTGTCGGAAGGCGCGCTGAAGCCCCCGGTGTTCCTCACATCGACGTTCGTGTTCCGCTCCGCGCAGGACGGCAAGGATTTTTTCGACTACACCTCGGGACGCAAGAGCGCACCCGAAGGCGGCCGCGGCGGCCTCGTTTACTCGCGCTTCAACAATCCGAATCTCGAAGTGCTCGAAGACCGGTTGGCGCTGTGGGACGAAGCGGAATCCGCCGCCGTTTTCGCTTCAGGCATGGCGGCGATCGCCACCACGCTGTTGGCGAACCTGAAGGGCGGCGATGTGCTGCTGTTCAGCCAACCGCTGTATGGCGGCACCGAAACGTTGATCGCCAAGGCGCTCCCGAACTACGGCATCCGCAGCGTTGGCTTCGCCGACGGACTCTCAAAGTCCGACGTCGATGCAGCCGTTGACCGGGCACTCGAACTCGGACGCATCGCCCTGATCATGACCGAGACGCCGGCGAATCCCACCAATTCGCTGGTCGACCTCAAGCTGATGGCCGAGACCGCCGATGAGATCGGGCGGCGCCAGGGCCACCGTCCGTTGATTGCCACCGACAACACGATGCTGGGCCCCGTATACCAGAAGCCGCTCGCGTGTGGCGCCGACCTCAACATCTACTCGCTGACCAAGTACGTCGGTGGGCATTCCGACCTGGTCGCGGGTGGTGTTTCCGGAAATCGTGCGCACGTGCTGCCGATCCGCTTGCTGCGCGGCGCGATCGGCACGCAGCTCGACCCCAATTCATCGTGGATGCTGTTGCGTTCGATGGAAACACTGCAGCTGCGCATGGAACGCGCCAGCGCCAACGCGCACACGGTCGCTGCGTTCCTCGCCACTCATCCCAAGGTCAGCTCAGTCAACTATCTCGGGCTGCTGCCGGCTGGCGATGCGCGCCGCGCAGTGTTCGACCGGCAATGCGGGTCACCCGGATCGACGTTTTCCTTCGAAGTGCAGGGAGGGGAGGCGGCCGCATTCCGCTGCCTCGATGCATTGACAGTCATAAAGCTCGCAGTGAGCCTGGGCGGCACCGAGAGCCTCGCCAGCCATCCGGCCGCGATGACGCACTCGGGCGTGCCTGAAGACGTGCGTCGGCGTCTCGGCATATCGGAATCGATGATCCGCCTGTCGGTCGGCATCGAAGACGCGCAGGACCTGGTCGAAGACCTGCGCCAGGCGCTCGAGCAGGCTTGAATGCGGATGTCCAAGTGAATGAAGTGACCGTGTGAAGAGCAAGAAGCAGATCGTCGACAACTGGCTGCCTCGTTACACCGGCACCGCGCTCGGTGATTTCGGTCCGTACATATTGCTTGCGAATTTCTCCAACTACCTCGACGTCTTCGCAAAGCTTACGGATGCAAAAGTAGTTGGCCGTGATCGTTCGATGCCGAACTGCACGGGCGACGGCATCACGATGATCAACATGGGCATGGGCAGCGCCAACGCCGCGACCGTCATGGACCTGCTCTCCGCCATCGAGCCCAAGGCGGTGCTGTTCCTCGGAAAATGCGGCGGACTGAAGCGCAAGAACGAGCTCGGCGACCTGGTGCTGCCGATTGCCGCGATTCGCGGCGAGGGCACCTCGAACGACTACCTGCTGCCCGAAGTGCCGGCGTTGCCGGCCTTCAGCCTGCAGCGCGCGATCTCGACAATCATTCGCGACATGGCCTGCGATTACTGGACCGGCACCGTGTACACGACCAATCGCCGCGTCTGGGAACACGACGACGAATTCAAGGCCTACTTGCGCAAGACGCGCTCGATGGCCATCGATATGGAGACCGCGACGATCTTTGCGGCCGGTTTCGCCAATTCGATTCCGACCGGCGCGCTACTGCTGGTTAGCGACCAGCCGATGGTACCCGACGGCGTGAAGACCGAAGCATCCGACCGCCGCGTGACCGATTCATTCATCGAGCGTCACGTGCAGATCGGAATCGAGGCGCTGCGGCTGATCCGGCGCCATGGCAAGAGCGTCAAGCACCTGCGCTTCGACGAGTAGACGCATAAAGCGCGTAGATGGCAATGCAGTGCTTCAAGTGCCTGCTGTTTGCGTCGCTGCTGGCGACGGGCCCCGCGCTGGCTCTGGGCACAGCGTTGGACAAGGGCGAGAAGGAAGCGGTAGTTCGGAAGGTCGGTGAATTATTGACGATGAGCTACGTCTTTCCTGACCGAGCCGCGCTGGCAAAAGCCAGGATCGCTGCAGAACTGGCGGCTGGAGATTATGACGCCATTACGGATCCCGTCAGTTTCGCGCAACGCTTGACGGCAGATCTGCAATCCGTGACCCGCGACAAACACATGGAGGTATTCGTGCCTACGGTGTTGAGTCCGCCGCCAGACAGTCCAGCGCGACCAACTTCGAACGCCGGTTTTGCCCGTGTCGATCTACTAAAGGCCAATATCGGCTATATCAAATTGATGGGCTTTCCGTCACCGGGTCCTTTCAACTGGGCCGCGGATCAGGCGATAACGGATTTGGCCAGCACAGAAGCGCTGATCATTGACATGCGCGATAACCGGGGCGGGAACCCCGATAGCGTGGCCTACCTGTGTAGCTTCTTCTTCGACCCAAAGATCCCGGTGCACCTCAACGATCTCTACTATCGCAAGCCGTCTACAAACGAGTTCACGAAGACCGAGTTCTGGACCAGACCTGCAACGCCCTCCTATTTGGGAAAACCTGTCTACGTCCTCACGAGTAACCGGACTTTTTCGGGCGGTGAAGAATTCGTCAACGACTTGAAAGTGCAGAAGCGGGCGAAGTTGATAGGTGAAACGACGGGAGGCGGCGCCAATCCTGGCGGTACCATGCCAATCGACGATCACTTCGGAATGTTCATTCCCAGTGGACGAGCGGAGAATCCGGTCACCAGGACCAGTTGGGAAGGCACAGGTGTTACACCCGATGTCCCGGTGGCAGAGAGTCGGGCGTTTCAGGTCGCCATGCTGGAACTCCTGGCGAACAGGAGCGACGCAGCGGCCACGGCCGTCAAGGCGCAGTTGATTACGGACATTGATGCGAGCAAATTTGTCGAAGCGCATTTGCTGAAATTTCGCAGCGCGGCGCTACCGGGTGGCGCCGAGTCAATCAAACGCCTTCTCGAGGAGCTGGCTCGCGGTGTACCCAACTACAACCTGATGTCCAATAATCTGGCCGACGCCACGCGCGAGCAATTGCCCGCGCTTCAAACGGAAATCAGTAAACTGGGCGTCATAAAGTCAGTTACATTCGATCACGTGGAGCCTGCCGGCCTCGATGTATACAACGTGACGCTGGCCAATGGCGCGCTTCAGTGCGGCATCTTTGTGACGCCCGACGGCAAGACCCAGAGCGCCTGGCTGCACTAGTTGGGCACGTTCTTCCCGCGCATCAGGATTGGCTGGCCTCGCCTGTACCGGATAGCGCGAATGGCCCTCGTGACAATGACTGCCTTTGAGTGGCGGGTATCCAGCGCAGACTGCTGCTAATCAGCCTGTGCGACCGGGATGCACCGTACCGCAGGCCTTGCAGCGACGCAGCGCTTCGCTCGCGTAAAACTTTTCGAACAGCGGCGGCAGGTCCTTGTCGATGCTCATGAGTTGCACTTCGACGCGGTGCACGAGCGCGTGGCAGTTCTCGCAGTACCATTCGAAGCCATCGAGAACGCCCGCCGGGCGTTGGCGTTCGACCACCAACCCGATGCTGCCGGCTTCGGGCCGCTGTGGCGAGTGACGGAAGTGCGGCGGAATCAGCGTCACATCGCCCTCGTGCAAGTGCAGTTCTCCGGGCACCCCGTTGTCCATCGTGCGCAGCACGATGTTGCCGCGCAGCTGGTAGAAAAATTCCTCGTAGGGGTCGTCGTGGAAGTCGAGCCGCCGATTCGGGCCGCCCACCACCTGCACGATGAAATCGGTCCCTTCCCAGATCTGCTTGTTGCATACCGGCGGCCGCAGCAGGTGCGCGTGCTCTGCGATCCAGCGCTGCAGGTTCAGTGGCGCGACGGTCATCAGCTGTCTCTCCGGTTCGCTGCAGGATAGCAAGATCTGCGATGATTGACGGCATATGAAGCCGCGTCGCGTTTGTGTGTTGTGCGGTGCTGCCGCCGGCGCCGCGCCGGAATATGCCGCATCGGCCGCGGCGCTCGGCGCACTACTGGCGCAGCTGGACTGCGAGATCGTCTATGGCGGCAGCAACGCTGGCTGCATGGGTGCGCTCGCTGATGCTGCGCTCACCGTTGGCGGACGGGTAACGGGCGTGGTGCCCAGGCAGCTGATTTCCAGCGAGCGTCCCCATCAGGGACTGACCGATCTCGAGATCACCGACGATCTGGCTTCACGCAAGTTGCGCATGTTTGCACGGAGCGATGCGATCATCGCGCTGCCCGGAGGCACCGGCACGCTGGACGAATTGCTCGAGGGCCTGACGATGAAGCGGTTGGGTTACCTCGAACACCCGATCGC
>JBOHZW010000336.1:0-4354 GCA_050738715.1 Steroidobacteraceae bacterium
ACCTGTACCTGGCCGATCCGGCCGCGGCGCTCGCCGAGATGGAGAAATACCGCCAACTCAGCGGCGAGGAAAAGCCGGTGAGCGGATGGATCGCCGAATTGCGGCACCGTACCGGCATCAAGGCGCCGGCGGCGCCCGCAGCGCCCGCGGCGCCCGCGCCCGCGGAGCAGCAAGACGCGCCGGTGGCGGCACCGACGGCAGCGCCGTCGAATGCGAACGGACCCGCTGCAGCGGCGAATGGAGGTGCTCAATGAGAACCCACGCAATCTTTTTCATCCTCGTGTTTGCCGCCGGCGCCTACGCAGATGAACTCGAACCTGCTGTAAAGACCTCTGCCGCCGCTGTAACGCCCGCAGTGCCCACGACCGCAAAGCGACCCGCGCAGCCGGCGGCGTCGCCGGCGCGGCCCACAGCGGCTGCCAAGACGCCTGCCGTGGCAAAACCGCGCGCAATGGACGAAATCGATCTCGGTGCAACGCAAGTGACCGGCAACCGCGAACTGCCGAATGTGATGTACGTCGTACCCTGGAAAAGGCCCGATCTCGGAGAATTCGCCGGCCGGCCCCCAAAAAGCCTGCTCGACGAATTGCTCGCGCCTGTGGACCGCGACGTTTTCCGTCGGCAAAACCGCTATTTCGCGGCCTTGCACCCCGATGCGGCAACTCCGCCCACAGCGGCGCCCGCGACGCCAGGCGCGCAGACAACTAGCGGTTCGGCGACCGCGCCGCCGTCCGGGGATGAGAAGTAGGTCTTTGGCATAACTTAAGCGCTTGGTCTTTAATTCAATGGATTGATTCAGGCATGGGAGTCTGATGATGAATTTCTTCAGCATGATTATCCGGTTCTTCCAGGGTGGCGGCGCGATGATGTACCCGATCGCGGTGGTACTGGTCATCGGTGCAGCCATCGCCTTCGAGCGCTATGTCGTGCTCACGGCCACGGCGATCAAGAATCGCAGCCTGTGGAACGAGATCGCACCGCTCCTTGCGCAAGGCAACTTCAAGGGCGCGGTGCAGATCACCGGGCGCTCGGATTCGGCCATCGGCCAGATCCTCAGCTACGGGTTGGCGCGAATCAGCTCGGCGCGCTCGCGCGATGACATCGAGAAGGCGATGGAAGAGAGCCTGATGGATGTCGTGCCGCGGCTCGAGAAGCGCACGCACTACCTCGCGACCTTTGCGAACCTGGCGACGCTGCTCGGCCTGCTGGGCACCGTGGTCGGCTTGATCAACGCCTTCGCCGCGGTGGCGACCGTTAATCCGGCCGACAAGGCCAACCTGCTGTCGGCCAGCATTTCGGTGGCGATGAACTGCACCGCATTCGGCCTGATGACCGCCGTGCCGCTGCTGGTGATCCATGCCGTGCTGCAGACGAAGACCACGGAGCTGGTGGATAGCCTGGAAATGGCTTCGGTGAAGTTCCTGAACGCCGTGTCCGAACGCACAGCAGCCGCCTGAAGCTGTTCGCTTCCTTAAGCGAAATCGCGCATGCGTCGCTCCCAAGCCCTCAGGAAATTGATGCGCCGGCAACGCCGGCCATCGGAACTGCAGCTGGTGTCGATGATCGACATCTTCACGGTGCTGGTGACGTTCCTGCTGATGACGGCGATTTTCTCGCGCACGGTCGTGCTCGACCTGCGCTTGCCATCGAACAACACCACTTTTCCCGAACTCCCGAAGGGCCTGAACCTCGAGGTGATCGTGCACGATGATTCCCTCGTCATCGCCGACCGCGGCACGGGTCCGTTGCACACCTTGCCCAATACCGCGAAAGGCTACGACCTTGACGGGCTCACCGAATACCTGAAGTTCGTCAAATCGCGCTATCCCGACAAGACCGAGGCGACGATCCTGCTCGAGCCGCAGACGCCCTACGACACGCTGGTGCAGGTCATGGACCGCACGCGCATCGTCGAAGTCAACGCGGGGCTCAGCACGGTGCAGGCCGAGCTGTTCCCGCAGGTGTCGATCGGCGATGCGCCGGTGCCGGTTGGAACCGGAGGCGCGCCATGAGCATGTCCAGCCGCGCGCGGCGCATGCTGCAGCACCAGATCCGCAACAAGGCCGATGCGGAGCTCAACCTGATTCCGATGATCGATATCCTGAGCGTCATGGTGTCGTTCCTGCTGGTGTACTCGACGGAGGTCGAGGTCGTGCAGAACTCCAAGAGCATCGACATCCCGCAGTCGATCTCGCAGCAGCGGCCGCGCCAGACCGTCGTCGTCATGATGACCAAGGACGACCTGTTCGTGCAGGGCGAGCGCGTCGCCAGCATCGCCGACGTGCGCAACAGCCCGGACGCAATCATCGCACCGCTCCGCACCGCGCTGAAGCGCCCGCTCCTGGTCGGCCAGGCGATGACTGAGAAGGACATCGCCGATCGCGAGATCACAGTGATGGCCGACAAGCAGACTCCGTACGAGGTGCTCAAGAAGGTGATGAGCACCTGCACCGATGCCGACTTCGGGCGGCTGTCCTTCGCGCTCATCGAGAAGGAAAAGGCCGTCGACATCGAGCAGCTGCGGAAGAAGCTCTAGGACCGCACCATGCAGGGCCAACTGACACAGTACTACCGCAGCTTCGAGCTGCCCTGGGAACCGGATCCGGAGGAGCAACGGCGCTTCCGCAAGCTCCTGCGCATCGGCCTGGGGCTGGTGCTGGTCTTTGGCCTGATCCTGCCTTTCGTGCACCTGGCCAAGCCGACCGCTGCCGAGGAACCCGTGCCTCCGCGGTTGGCGCGGCTGATGCAGCAGGAACAACCCAAGCCGCCGCCGAAGCCGGTCGAAACGCCGAAGGAAAAGCCCAAGCCGGAGGCGAAGCCCGAACCCAAGCCGGTCGACACGCGCAAGAAGATGGAAAACTCGGCGGCGATGCGCGCCATCAAGGATGAACTCGCGGACCTGCGCGACCAGCTCGACACCAAGGACCTGCAGAACCGCCAGTTGAAGGCCGACGTCGGCAAGGATGCGCGCTCGGAGCGCTCGCTGATTTCGTCGAAAGTGGGTGTCGGGTCGAACGGCATCGTCACAGCGGCCTCGAGCCGTGGTTTCGGATCGGGGGCCGGCGCGCTGTCGGATCACAACGCCACTGCGGTCAGCTCGCACATCGCCGCCGATGCGGCCGCGAGCCGCGTGACCCGCAATGGCGCCAGTGGCAAGGCCGCACGGAGCGAGGAGGAGATCGCGCTGGTTTTCGACCGCAACAAGGGCGCCATCGATGCGCTGTACGCACGCGCGTTGCGCGAACGCGCCGACCTGCAGGGCAAGATCGTGCTGCAGCTGACCATTTCACCCTCCGGCGAGGTCACCGATTGCCGCCTGCTCAGCAGCGAGTTGAATGACGACGATCTGGAGCGCAAGATCGTCGCACGCGTCAAGCTGTTCCGGTTCGAAGCGAAGGATGTGGAAGCGATAACGGCACGCAAGACGCTCGAGTTCTTCCCAACCTGATCGTTGAGGTCGTGGCACGGCCATGAACCTGCAGTCGGAGATCGAATACTTCAGTGAGCTGGCGCTCATCGACCAGGCGCGCCTGCTGGCGGTGTTCCTGCACGAACTGAGTGTCGAGGCGCGCGCTACGTACGGCCCCGACCCCGAGCAAGTGCTGGATGGGGCGCGGCTGCGCTTCGTCAACGAAATCACCTCGCGCCTCGCGCGCTACATCGAGCAGGTGCTGGTCGACGAGCGCGAGCGGCCGGCCGATGAAGTGCTGCTGCGCATGCTGCTGACGCCGCGCGTCGACAAGGCGGCCGAACGCTTGGTCTACAATGCCTACCGGCGCGCGATCCAGAGTTTTGACGAAAACGACGCCACCGTGACGATGCAGGGGCCGCGCTAGGCAGTTGGACAACAACGGGCCGAGCGCTTAAGTTCGGGCTCATGCCTGTGCAACCGTTGACCCAGGTGCTGATCCTGCTGCTGGCCTCGGTCGTGGTCGTGGCGATCGCTCGGCGGCAGGGCCTGCCGCCGATCCTGGGCTATCTGGTCGTCGGCATGATGCTCGGGCCGCTGGCGCTCGGCGTGCTGCCCAACAGCGCGGCAACGCACGCGCTTGCCGACATCGGCGTGGTGTTCCTGCTGTTCACGCTCGGTCTCGATTTCCTGTGGGCGCGCATGCTGGCGATGCGCCGCGAAGTGTTCGGCCTCGGCGCTGCGCAGGTGCTAGCGGTCGGCCTGGTTGTCATCGGCGTGCTGCATGCGCTCGGCGTAGGCGGTGCGCCCGCTGTCGTCGTCGGTGGCGCCGTCGCGATGAGTTCGACCGCGATCGTGCTGCAGCAGCTGACCGACCAATCAGAGCTCAATCGCACGCACGGGCGGCTCGCCTTCGCGGTGCTGCTGTTCCAGGACCTCGCCTTC
>JBOHZW010000337.1:0-1896 GCA_050738715.1 Steroidobacteraceae bacterium
GCTGCACCACGTCGAGCGCGTTGATGTTGCTCGTTCCCTCCCACAGCACGCCGATGTGCGCATCGCGCACCAGCCGCGGGTTGACCCATTCCTCGATGTAGCCGTTGCCGCCGCGCACCTCCATGGCGCCAGTCGCGACCGGAATGTTGTCGCGGCACGCGCGCAGCTTGATCAGCGGCGTCAGCATGCGCAGCAAGGCACCGGCCTCGTTGTCGCCTGCGTTGGCGCGATCCATGGTGTGCGCCGTCAGCATCGCCATCGACAGCGCCTGCTCGGTGGGCACCATGATCTTCATCATCTGCCGTCGCAGCAGCGGATACTCGATGATGGCCGCGCCGAACGCGTGGCGCGTACGCGCCGCGGCAAGCGCCTCGTTCAGGCAGCGCCGCATCATGGCCGCCGCGCGCACGCCGTGCGACAGCCGCGACAGGTTCACCTGGTCCATCATCTGCTTCAGGCCGCGGTCGAGCGCACCTACAGGATAGGCGACAGCGCTCTCGAGCCGGATCTCGCCGCTCGCCATCGAGCGCGTGCCGAGCTTGTCCTTCAACCGTGCGATGCGATAGCTGTTGCGCGTGCCGTCCTCCAGGAATCGCGGCAGCGCGAACAGCGCCAGCCCCTTGGTGCCCGACGGCGCCCCCTCCGGTCGCGCCAGCATCAGCGCCACGTCGGCGTCGGTGTGCGAGCAGAACCACTTCTCGCCTGTAATCCGCCAGCGTCCGTCCTCGTTGCGCGCGACCGTCTCGATCGCGCCGACGTCCGAGCCGCCGGCCTTCTCCGTCATGAACTGCGTGCCCTTCCACAGCGTCGCCAGGTCGCCCGAGAGCATGCGCGGCAGTAGGTAGGCCTTGAGGTCGTCGCTGCCGTAGCGGCGGATCAGGTGGATCGAGGTGTCCGTTACACTGATCGGACACATGATGCCGAACTCACCCTGTACGAACAGGTATTGGAAGGCGTATTTGGCAACCGCCGGCATCGGCGCATCGAGGCCCAGCACGCCGGCGCGATGGCTCATGGCGTGAAACTGGAAATCGCCGAAGGCGATTGCCTCCATCTCGCGATAGGCGGGATGGTAGCTGATGCTGTCCTCGTCGCGGCCGAAGCGGTCGCGCGGTTCCAGCACCGGCGGGTTTTTGTCGGCGATGCGCGCCAGCTCATCGAGCCGGCCGCCAGCCAGCTTGCCGAGGCGGGAGAAATGCGGCTCCAGGTGCGCGCGCAGGCCCGGCGCCAGGTAGAGGCCGAGCAGCTCGCGCAGGCCGCGGTCCAGGGCATAGAAATCGGCGCCCGAGCAGTCGCCGGCGAGCGGTGAAGGCTTCGGGGAAGCCGGGAGTGGTGCTGCGGCTTTGGGCAGCGGTACCTGCACGTTCATGGGCAACGCACTCGAAAGAGAACTCCCACGATCCTAGCCCCGGGCGGTGCCCGCGACGAGCTTTGCATCGTCTCGAAACCGGAAAAAAGAAGCTGCCGGCCAGAAGGCCGGCAGCTCCGCCCCCGCTAGCGCCGCGGGTGGTGCCCTTTCGGGCGGCCCCCATCCACCATCCGGCGCCGCTGCTAACTCCCGGCTCGTCTTGCCGCCGCCGAGCTCCTGGAAGTCATCCGACTGGCTCGGCTGAACCCCGCACGCCGGTACCAGTCGCGGAGGTGGGCACCTTACGGCGTGAAGCTCGGAAGGCAAGACACCAACGCATCTGCGCGATCACATTTCATGCGGCCTGTGGATGAGTGCGATGTCGCTCACGCAAAGCCGCGAAGGCGGTCGGTCACTTACGCGAAGGGAAAGCACACGGGGCCAGCGCTGCGTGCGTGAAGTCCCGGATTGCCTGTCGTTTCTCGACCGCAGGAGGATGAGTGCGTGCAGCGGGTTGACGAGAACCGCACCCGAGCACTTGTCCCACC
>JBOHZW010000338.1:0-4249 GCA_050738715.1 Steroidobacteraceae bacterium
TTCCGGATTCCTGCGAGCAGGCGCCGATCAACCAGGAAATGTACGAATCGATGTGGGGCCCGACGGAATTCAATGCGACGGGCACACTGCGGGCATTCGACTTAACGCCGAGATTGGGGGAGTTGACCATTCCCACAATGATCGTCGTCGGTCGCCACGACGAAGTGCGAGTCGAGACTGCCGGGAAATTCCACGAGGCTATTCCGAACTCGATCGTGAAGGTGATCGAGAACTCAGGCCACATGGCGCCGCTGGACGCTTACGAGACCTACGCGGTCATTCTGGAGGACTTCTTTCGCGCGGTTGACCAGCGCTCGCGGTGAGGGACGTTACCCTTCTGGAACGCAAATTCGATCCGTGCGCCATAATCGAAGCGTACGTCAACAGCTGCTTTACCTGGTGTCACCGACCGACACGCGACGCAATGGCGACGCGAGTATGGAGAGCTGGATCACAGCACCCACCAGCGCGTTCAGCAGTGTTGCGGCGAGCATGAGAAACGCCAACGCGAGCGCGACATGGCGCGCCACGCCCCAAGGCGTCAGCGCCGTGAGGATCGCGACCTCGCGCATGCCGAGCCCCGCGATCGAGACGGGCAACAGGATGATGAAATAGCTCAGGCCGTTGACCCACAGGCTACCGGCCAAATTGAGGTCGAGTCCGAGCGAACGCGCGAGGCACCAGACGATCAGCGCTTCGGACACGCCCTGCAGCAGGGCGATCGCAAGACCTCGCGCATAGTCGGGGGAACGCAGGCGGCGGATGGTCGCGGCAACGTCCAGCACAAAGCGGGAAGTTCGACCCCAAAACGTCGGCGGCTCGACGTGCGCACGCGGAGATGGCAGGAGGCGGATCGCCACCATCCCGACCAGCGCTGCCGCCATCAGGGCGGCAATCCCGATTAACACTACCCGCTCGGGATGGTTGGGCCCATCGCGCGCTGCGAGCAACAGACCCATGAATGCCAGCGCCGCGAACGCGAACAGCTCCAGTACACGGCTCGCACCGAGTGCCCCGACACTCGAGTGTGTCCTGGCACCGTGACGACGGTACTGGTACACGGTCGAGACAGTGCCAGCAGACACGCCGGGCAGTAGGAGACTCCAGAGATTGGAGATGAAGAGCGCAATGATCGTGCGACCGCGTCCGAGCGGCATCCCCAGCGCGCGCGTAACGACGAGGGTCCGCTCCGCCGCAAGGAGCCGCGCCGCGAAATTCGCCGCAATCGCGAGCCCGACCCACAAGGGCGCTGCATCCAACACGGTCTGCGCTACCGCGCGCACGTTCACGAACATGAACAGCGCGCCCAGCACGACGAGGCCGAATCCAAGCTTCAGCCACCTGAGCGCACGCGATCGAGCTGTGGGTACGTGAGACAAGGGCCACAGGATGCGGACGATCGTTGATATGGTCTGTAGGCATAGCCCCCGGAACGTCGTGCTCCTTCGCCGGTTCCGCTCTATTGATTTGGTGCTGAACGGGCGCCTCGCCTGTACGCCTCAGTTTGCCGGCGCCGCCGATTGTTCATGCGCAAGCTGTTGCTTGGCTGGCTTAAATCTTAAGCAGCGAGTCGTACGAACAGGGAGCGAAAATTACGCATCTATCGGTAAAGTCAGCAGGATCCAAACCCACCGAGTCCGCCCGCGTGCAGAAGGAATTCTGTCGGCGAGTGCTGACGTTCGTATGAAACCCTGACCAATGCAATTCCGGCTGGGCGGCGGCTAGCATCGCAGTATTCGAGGAGCGAGCGATGCCGACGTACGTGACGATTGGATACGGTGACGAAGCGGGGTACGAGCGAACCCCGGCTGAGATTCGCAGCGCCGCGCACGCGCACGACAAGTTGCTCGAGCGACGCGGATCCGTGATCGGTATCGCGGGGCCTCCCGTCCAGGTGCGTAATCCCGAAGCCAGCGGCGTTCGAATCGACAACTCCGCCTTCATGTCCTCACCGTTGCCCATCGCGGGCTTCGCCGTCATCGAAGCCGCAAGCCTCGCCGAAGTAATCAAACTCGTGTCGCAGTCGCCCTGCGCAGTGGCCCACGGTGTTGTCGAAGTCTGGCCGTTGAAAGATCCATAACAGCTTCGGCCGGCGCACTGACACTATCAAACGCCAGTGTCCTACACCCGGCGGTGTGCGCGCGCTGCAAGCTAGCGCCGTCCGATTCTTGCAGGCGCCAATCATGAATGCTTACGCACCAGCGATACCTTCGGCCACGTCGTCATTTACCGCCAGCCCCAGCGCCGTTTCCTGGGCCGCAGTATTTGCCGGTGCAACAGGCGCCGCGGTGCTGACGATGGTGCTGATGGTGCTGGGATCCGGCCTCGGCTTCGCGGCGATATCTCCGTGGAGCGGCCGCGGCGCTTCCGCGCAGGCGATCGGCACCACGACGATCGCGTGGATCACGATCACGCAACTGCTCGCGGCGGGGTTCGGCGGCTACATTGCAGGGCGACTCCGCACCGCATGGGTCGGACTGCACACGGATGAAGCTTACTTCCGCGACACCGCGCACGGATTCCTCGCCTGGGGCGTGGCGACACTGCTGATCGCAACGCTACTCGCCTCGACGGTCACGAATATCGTTACGGGTACCGCCAAGGCCGGCGCAGCGGTCGCGACCAGCGTGGCGGGCGCGGGCGGTGCATCGAACGACAACTCCTTCGGCTATTTTGTGGACTCGCTGTTCCGGCCCACGCCCTCGCAGGCCCCTGCGGCGGTGCAAACGCGTGGGAGTGCGCGCCCGGCGAGTGTCACCGCCAACAATGCGAACGAGGACTCCGCGGCGAGCGCCAGGGCGCAAGCGACCGAAGTCACGCGGATCTTCGTCAATGCGTTGTCCGCAGGCACGCTGTCCGAGGGCGACACCCAGTACGTCGCATCGATTGTCTCGCGCCGGACCGGTATGAGCAGCGAAGATGCGCAACGGCGCGTGAGCGACACCTTTAACGCGCTCAAGGCCGACACCGATCGTGCCTCGCTCGCTGCACGGACGGCAGCTGATCGTGCCCGCAAGGCGGCGGCCTATGCCTCGCTGTGGCTGGTGGTTTCGCTGTTGATCGGCGCTTTCATTGCCAGCCTTGCAGCGACGCAGGGTGGCAAGCGCCGCGATGCCATCCCTACCTGACCCGCGAATAGGAGTTTTGTCCCATGCGTTCCCTCTTGCTCTGGTTCCTGGGTGTGCCGATTCCAATCATCATCCTGATTGCGTTGTTCAGTCACTGAGGCCTTTACCCGCTCATCGCGAGGATTAGCACCATGCCATCTCCCGGAAAAATCCTGATCGTTACGGCCATGGCTGCCGGCCTGCTGCAGGCCTGTGCGGCCACGCCCGATGTAGCGGCCGATGAAAAGATCGCGGTCGCCAAGGCGGCAGTGCAACGGGCGGAGCAGGCGGGTGCGCCGCAGGCCGCTCCGGCCGAGCTTTCCGCCGCGCGCGACAAGCTCGCGCAGGCGCAGAAAGCCAACGACGATCACAAGGGCGCTCCAGCGGCGGCGTTGGCCGACCAGGCGAACGTCGACGCGCAAGTGGCCGAAGCGGCGGCGCGCGCGAATCACTCGCACAAGGCGGCGATGGAATTCGACGCGAATCTCCAGGCGTTGCGGGAACAGGCGGCGAAGACCACTGCCGCGTCTGATCCAGCACAGCAACCCAGCTCAACGCAGCAATAGGGGCATGAGAATGAACGCAAAACCATTCGTAGCGGGTCTTCTCGTCGCAATCGCCGCAGGCTGCGCAACCACGCCGGAATCAAACGCCGCGCTCGATCGCGCTCGCTCGGCCGTGCAGGCAGCGGAAGCCGATCCGAATGTGGCGACCTACGCGGCGCTCGATCTCGATACGGCGAAGAAGGATCTCGCCCAAGCGGAAGCGGCGAGCCAGCACCACGATTCGGCCGCCATCGAGCAGCCGGCTTACTTGGCCGCGCAAACCGCCAAGCTGGCGCAGCTCCGCGCCGCGGCGAAGGCGGACGATGCGCGTGTGGCCTCTGGGCAGGCGGAGCGCAATCGAATCCAGCTGCAGGCCAGCACGCAACAAACGCAGAATGAGAAGGCCGCGAAGGAGGCCGCCGTGCAGCAGGCACAGGCCAACGCGCAGACGGCGCAGGCCAATGCGCAGGATGCGGAGGCCAATGCACAGAAAGCGGCCGCCTTGCAGGCCGAACTCGACGCAATGAAGGCCAAGCCCACCGATCGCGGACTGGTGCTGACACTTGGCGATGTGCTATTCGCCACCGGAAAGGCCGA
>JBOHZW010000339.1:0-3459 GCA_050738715.1 Steroidobacteraceae bacterium
CTGCCGCTCGACTAGGGCCTGTTCACACCCGGCGCGCCGCTGCGCGCGCAAGCGTCAATTCGTTTCGGGCGGCCGCGGGCGATTCGGATCGCCCGCCAGTTCGTCGATCGGCTCGCCGGCAATTGCATGCGCCTCGGTGAGCCATGCGCCAAGATCGACGAGCTTGCAGCGCTCGCTACAGAACGGACGCCACGGAAATTCCTCGCTCCACTCGATCGACCGCTTGCAGGTCGGGCAGGTGAGACGCGCGGACGAACTCATGCGGATGGCGGCGGCGAGCCCAGGCCTAGGGGCAGCACGTCAGCGCGAAACGCACGTCGCTCTCGCACTGCTTCGGCCGGCTGTCGATGTCGGTCCACTCGAGGAAGCGCATGCTGCAGCGATAGTGGCTGCCGCTGATCTCCGGGAACAGCTTGACGCCCGGCGGCAGCGTGATGCGCAATAGTTGATACGGCGTTTCGCGTTCGAAGGCGACGTTGAACATGCCGCCCTTCGCGACTTCATCGCGCGAGCGTCCGTTCTGGCGCGTCAGCCACAACAGCTCCGCGATCGCATCGCACAGCGGACGCAGCAATCCTTGCCAACGCACGAACGCTTCCATGCGCAAGGCATCGGGCTGGTTGAGCCAGAAATAATAATCCGGCAGGTCGAACTCGCAGGTGCCGCCGGGAATCGCACTGCGATGCTTGATCGCCGCGAGGAATTCGGAATCGCGCAACGGCTGCAGCCAGGCCGCGCCGGCCGACGACAGGTCGGCGCGCAGCCGGATCAGGTTGCTCATCAGCGCGCGCAGCCGCGCCGCGTCGATGCCCGGATGATTCTGGTACTCGTTGAGCTTGGCCAGGTGCCGCTCGAGTTCCTTCAGCACATCGCTGCGCACGTCACCGCGCATCGCGATGGCCAGCATGTCGAGCAGGCTCGACATCGCGGCGCGGCTTCCCCAGCTGCTTGCCTTGTCGTTGTGGTACAGCGACTGGTTGTAGAGGAAATCGAGCCGCAGGAAGGTGCGCAGCCGCTCATTCAGTGGCTGCTCGAACACGGTGGGCGCAGCGTCGAGTGCGGCGGCCGCGGCGCGTGGGGATTCGCTCATCCGCCTATTGTGCTTCAGCAGCTTCCTGTGCGGAAGCGGTCCAACTAAAGGGTTGCGGCTCGCTGCAGGTATTGGCGATGCAATTCCCGCACTTTGGGCTCGAGCGCGGATGCCGAGCCTTCGTTTACGATCACGTCGTCGGCGAGCGCCTGGCGCACGGCCCGCGAGGCCTGCGCTGCCAGCGCGGCATCGACCTGCGCGGCGTTGCTGCCGTCGCGCCGCGCCAGCCGGCTGCGCTGCAGAGATTCGTCGCAATCGACCAGCAGCACGCGATCGTACTGGCGCGCCGCGCGCGACTCGGCCAGCAGTGGCACGACGATGACCTGGTAGGGGCCGCCGCGCTCGGCCGAGAGCTGTGCTGCACGGGCCAGGATGGCTGGATGCAGCATCGCCTCGAGCTCGCCTCGGGCGGCCGCATCGCGGAACACGAGTTCACGCAGCGCCACGCGATTCAGCGATCCGTCCCCGTTGCGCACCGACGGGCCAAAGCGCGCGATGACCTGCTGCAGCAATGCGCTGCCGGGCGCGACGACCTCGCGCGCCAGCTCGTCCATGTCTATTACGGGTACGCCCATGGCCGCAAACAGCGCCGCGACCGTGCTCTTGCCGCTGGCGATGCCACCGGTGAGCGCGACGCGCATCATCCGTGGCTGTAGAGGCCGAGATAAGTGGCCACCCATTGCGGTCCCCACATCATCGCGAGCCAGCCGGCCGCAGCCAGGAACGGGCCGAAGGGCATCGGCACGCCGCGGCGGTGTCGGCCGCTGAGGATCAGCGCGATACCGACGAGGGCCCCGGCGAGTGCGGAAAGCAGCACGATCGGCAACAGCATGCGCACGCCCAGCCATGCGCCGAGCGCGGCAAGCAACTTGAAATCGCCATAGCCCATGCCTTCCTTGCCCGTACACAATCGGAACACGTGGAAGACGCTCCACAGGCTCAGGTATCCGATCGCGGCGCCGACGATCGCCCCGGCCGGCGTCACCGGCAGGTTGGCCAGGCCCGCTGTGCCCTCGATACTGCCGCCCACGCCTGCCCCGACGAACAGCGAAGCCAGCAGCCCCGCCCACAGCAACGGCAGCGTGATCGCATCGGGCAACAGTTGCGTGTCGATGTCGATGCCGGTCAGCGCGATCAGCGCCCAGGTCACTGCCAGCGCCGCCACGGCGTTCCAGCCGAATCCAAAGCGCCATGCCACCGCGCCGCTCAGCAGTGCGCAGCACAACTCGACGAGCGGATAGCGCAGGCTGATGGGCGCCTTGCAGTTGGCGCATTTGCCCTTGAGCAGCAGCCAGCTAAGCACCGGGATGTTCTGCCAGGACTTGATCGGCGCGTTGCAGGCCGGGCACGCCGAGCGCGGCACGACGAGGTTGTAGGTGCCGGCGACCTGCGTCGTCGCATGCGCGAGAGCAGCGTCGTGATCGGCTGCGGCAGCGCCCGGCCGCGGATTCAGCTCATCGAGCTGCGCGCGCCAATCGCGCTCGAGCATGATCGGCAAGCGATGAATGACGACGTTGAGAAAACTGCCCACCAGCAGGCCGACGATGCCGACGAGCGCGACCCAGGCCGCGCTCGATTCGCTCAGCAGCTCGATCACCGGAAGCAGGCTATTAGACGACGGAACCGAGCTTGAAGATCGGGAGGTACATCGCGATGACGAGGCTGCCGACCAGCACGCCAAGGATCGCCATGATCAGCGGCTCGAGCAGGCTCGACATGCTGTCGACCGCGTTGTCGACGTCTTCCTCGTAAAAACTCGCGACCTTGCCCGACATCGTATCGAGCGAGCCCGACTCCTCGCCGACGGCGATCATCTGCACGACCATGTTGGGGAACAAGCCGGTATTTTCCATCGCGCGCTGCAGGCGTTGGCCGGTCGCTACTTCATCGCGCATTTTCATGACTGCGTTTTCATAGACGATGTTGCCGGTGGCGCCTGCGACCGATTCGAGCGCCTCGACCAGCGGCACGCCGGCCGAGAACATCGTCGACAGGGTGCGCGCAAAACGCGCGATCGCCGCCTTGTTGAGGATCGGCCCGATGATCGGGAAGCGCAAAGACATGCGGTCCATGAACTCGCGCAATTTGCGCGAACGTTTGTACGAGTAGCCAAAGAACCAGACGCCCGCGCCGATCACAACGGCGATGTAGACGCCATAGTGCTGCACGAATTTCGACAGGTTGATCACGGCCTGCGTGAACGCCGGCAGGTCGGCGCCAAAGCCCTTGAACAGGCTTTCAAACTGCGGGATCACGAAGATCAGCAGGATCATCGTCACGATCAGCGCCACGGCCAGCACCGCCGCCGGATAGAACAGCGCCTTCTTGACCTTTTTCTTGATCGCTTCGGTCTTTTCCTTGTACGTGGC
>JBOHZW010000340.1:0-4109 GCA_050738715.1 Steroidobacteraceae bacterium
GCGCGACACCACGCGAATGCTGCCGATCCACGGGTCCTCGGTGCGGTAATGGCCCGTGTACTGCGACCATTCCACCGGCTCGTGAAAGTCGCGCGTGCCCTCGTAAGCAGGCGCGGCATACCAGTCGCTTCCCCAGCTCGCTTCGGTGACCGGTCCCTTGCCATCGGCGCCACTGCGCGTGAACGACAACGGGTAGTGCGCGAACTCCTCATGCAGCACGATGAAGGAGTCGTCATCCTCGCCGGAGGCCTCGATCGGTATGCGTGCATCGCGATGCTGCAGGTACAGGCGATTGCCGTCGGCAACGACTTGCAGCGTGCGGCCGCCTGCTCCCGTGAAGGTGCCCGCGTACTCAGCGGCGTGCTTGATCTCAAGCGGTGATGAGATTGACGGGAACTTGGGCAGGACCGCGTTCTCCTTGCAGGCGCGCATCATTTGCAGCGCATGTTCGGCCACCGCCGAGGGGCGGCCGCCCTGCATCGCATTGATCGAAGCGAACGCGCCGACGCCGGCATCGGCGTCCACCTGCAGCGCCGAGGAGAACGTGACCATGCCGCCGGTGTGCGACAGGCGCGTGTGGCCATCGAGCGTATCGATGGCGAGTCCGTAGCCGTATGAAGCCCCGTCGCCAAATTCGTCCGCCGCGATATGCCGGTACGTGTAAAGGACGAAGCTTTCCGGCGACATGAGGCGTTTTCCACCGACCGCGCCGCGGTTGATGATCATCTGCAGGTATTTGCCCATGTCGTGCGCAGTCGAGGCGATGCAGCCGGCACCTTCCGTGTAGACAATCGGCGCACCCTGCACCAGCGCGCCGCCGCGCGGCAGCGGACGGTCGTTGCGCTCGGGCTGGTAGCTCATCGCGATGCGCGAAACATTGTCGAGGTTGATCGCGCCTTCGCTCGAGTCCATGCCGAGCGGCTTGAAAATGCGTTCGTGCAGGCTGTCCGCCAGCGGGCGGTTGTCGAATTTCTCGACGAGGAAACCGAGTACCGCCCAGCCCATGTTGCAGTAATGGAAGAAACTGCCTGCGGGAGCCGTCGAACGATAGCGAAGTACGGGATCCGCCGGAAACGTCGGCCCATCCGGTAACGCGGCGGCATGCGTCATCAAATCGTGCCCGGTGATTGCGCGCCCCACGCCGTCGTACCGCACCCATGGAAAGTATTCGTTGATCGGCCGGTGCGGATCGAATCGCCCTTCATCGCGCAACTGCATCAGGCAGACCGCGACGAATGATTTGCTGATTGAACCGATCTGGAAGAGCCTGCCGGTGGCCAACGGCGTGCGGCGCTCGAGATCCTCGACGCCATAGTCGCGCACACGCTGCACGCCGTTCGCATCGGCGAGGCCGAGCGTCATGCCCGGAATGTTCATCGCCGCCATGTACTGCTCGACGTATTGGTCGAGCTGCTCGAAGCAGCGCGAATAGGCAGCAGCGGAGGCCGACGCAGGCGCGGCGGCCGGCTTCAACGCAGCAGCCGGAGCGGCGTCGGTGTTGGCGGCGACCGCGCGCGTCGCAGCGAGCGCTCCGAGCGAGGCGCCGAGCCCCAACAATTCACGTCTGTCCATCTTGCGCTACTCCATTGGCAATGACGGCGCGCGGCGCGCCGGAAACGCGGCTGGCATCGATCCAGAGCCACATGATGCCGCTGACGATCGCGGCGACGGAGCCGGTGACGAACGCCGCGGTCCATGCGTGTTGCGACGAGAGCCACGCGACGATCGGCGTGCCGATGATGCCACCCAGGTTGCCGCCGGTGCCAACGACGCCCCACGCGGCCATCGAGTCCTTGCGGCCGACCGCGGTCGTGGCGGCCGCATAGGGGCCCTCGGTCATCTCGGTCACGCCGTAGGCGAGCGACAACGCGACGACGGCCCAGTAGGGATTCGATGATTCGACGCCGATGAGCAGCAGCAGGCCCGCCACCGGCAGCGCGATCAGCGGTATCGCGCGATATCCGATGCGCAGTCCGTAGCGTATCGCCAGCCGATCGGACCACTTGCCGCCAACGGCGGTACCGATCGCCGCAGCAATGAACGGGAGGCTACCGAGCAGGCCGCTCAGCGACACCGACAGGTGACGCTCCTGCACCAGATAGAGAAAGCACCAACTGCCGATCAGGTAGAACACGTAGTTCATGATCGTGTAGGAAATCGCCAACAGGAGCACGTCGCGATTGGTCAGCACGCGCAGCAGATCGTCACGATTGATACCAGCGGCCTCCGCGCGTTCTCCATTGCCTTGCAGCTCGGCCAGTTCCGTATCCGAAACGCCTGGATGCTGCGCCGGTTGGTCGCGGGCGTACCAGCCCCACAGGAGGATCAGCAGCAGAGCGGGCAGCGCCGACCAAAGCAGCGCGTTTTTCCACCCGTAGGCCTGCATCGCGAACGCAATGATCGGTGTCGCGGCCGCGGAGCCCACGTGCAACCCGGCAGTTTGCAGGCCGTTCGGAAAGCCCCAGTGTCCGACGGGAAACCACGATTCGATCATCCCCACTGCCACCGGAAAAACCGGCGCATGAGCGACACCCAGCACCAGCCGCGTCAGCATCAGCACGATCAGCAGTGCGGCGCCCGTGAACAACATCGGCGCCAGAGGCGTTGCGATCGTGGCGGCGAGCGCGAGCAGGCTCGAAATGAACAGCGCCTTGCGCGCGCCGATCCACTGGCCGAAGGCGCCAGCGGGCAGCTGGCACACGGTGTAGGTCACGAGGTAGCCGGTCATCAGCCAACCCAGCTGCATCTGCGAAATGCCGAGATCCGGCATCATCCGTTCCGCGGCCACGCTGAAGCTGGTGCGCTGCATGTAGGCGACGAACGCGAATCCGAACAGATACGCGAGCATCACCCAGCGCACGCGGAATCCAGGGAAACGCAGGCTCATTTCCGCCAGAACGCCGGCGTGAACAGGATCAGCACCGTGAAGATCTCGACGCGGCCGAGGAACATCGCCGCCGTGCACATCCACAACTGGAAGTCAGTGAGGTGCCCGTAGGTGCTGCCCGGCCCGACTGCGCCGAGACCCGGGCCGACGTTGTTGATGCTGGCAATGATCGCGCTGACGGCGGAGAGGAAATCGACGCCCGAGATCAGCAGCGCGAAAGTCAGCACGACGATCGTAATGAAGTAGAGAAAGATGAACGCCAGCACCGAAAACACCACGCGATTCGACACCAGCTGGCCGGCGATCTTCAAAGGCGCGACCGCCTGCGGATGCACGAGCGAGAACATTTCACGCGCCGATTGCTTCAGCAGCACCAGCGCGCGGAACACCTTGATGCCGCCGCCCGTGGAACCGCTGCTGGCGCACAGGCAGCTCAGGAACAACATCCACATCGGCGCGAACACCGGCCAGCGGCTGTAGTCGGTGCTGTACAGGCCACTGCCCGTGGCGACCGATATGAGGTTGAAAGCAACATACCGCAACGTCGTGCCGTAGTCCGGGTAGACCTTGCTCAGCCACACGTGGATGCTGACGCCGACGCAGCTGAAGACGATCCACAACACCAGCCATTTCGCTTCCGGATCGCGACTGTACGTGCCGGCCTGGCCCTTGCTCAGCGCGAGGAAATGTGTCGCGAAGTTCATCGCCGCGAGCAGCATGAACACGCCCAGCACGGTTTCGATCAGCGGTGAGTCGAAGAAAGCGACGTTGGCATCGTGTGTCGAAAAGCCGCCCAGCGACAGCGCCGAGAACGCATGGCAGACCGAATCGAACCAGCCCATGCCGGCAAAGCGCAGGCACAGAGCGCACAGTGCCGTGAGCCCCGCGTACACCAGCCACAGCAATTGCGCGGTCTGTGCAATGCGCGGCGCGAGCTTGGCGTCCTTCGCGCGGCCGGGCGTATCGGCGCGGTACATCTGCATGCCGCCGATGCCGAGCAGCGGCAGGATCGCCACCGCCATGACAATGATGCCCATGCCGCCGAGCCAGCTCAGCGCGTGACGCCAGATGACGAGCGAGCGCGGCAACGTGTCGAGATCCGACAACACGGTCGCGCCCGTGGTCGAGAGTCCGGACATGGTCTCGAAGTACGCGCGCGTGAACGACAATCCGGGCATCGACAGCAGTAGCGGCACCGTGGCGAGCGCGGCGAGCGCCACCC
>JBOHZW010000341.1:0-1645 GCA_050738715.1 Steroidobacteraceae bacterium
CCGATGCTGGTGCCGCTCGTGCTGCTGTTATGTATAGGGCAGATCCTGATTGCGGCATTCGCGCGCAGCGTGCGCGAAGCGCAGACCTACCTGGGTATCGCGCAGCTCGTGCCGTTGATTCCCTCGATCGTGCTCAGCGTGCTGCCGGTCAAGGCGCAATTGTGGATGTACGCCGTGCCGCTACTCGGTCAGCAACTCGCGATCATGCGATTGCTGCGCGCCGAACCGGTGCCGGCGCTGGCGCTGGCATTGAGTGCACTCGTGACGCTGCTCGCCGCGGCCGGAATGTTCCTGCTGACGCGGCGTATCTACGCTACCGAGCGTTTGGCGATCGCGACCTGAACCGCGCACGTCGGCCGCGCTAGCCGCCTTCGGGCGGACAGCGGCAGGCCGGGCAGCCGTGATCGAGCACGATGCGCCACTGGCCAGCGCGCTCGCGGCGCCACACTGAATTGAACGTGCCGATGCGATGGCCGTCGGGCGCCAGCACCGGGCCGCTGCTGAGTGCGAGCCGGCCCGAGTCGAGCACGGCGATCGTGTCGGGCGCCCACGAAAACGGCGCCGCCGGTCCGTCGAAATATCCGCGCCAAGCGGCGACAATCGCCGTCGGGCCGCGCAATACCGGGTCCTGCACGAACACCGCATCGGGAGCGAGCATGCGCGTGAACGCGGCCAGGTCGCGATCCGCCATCGATTTTGCAAACGTTGTTTCGGCGGCGCGCACCTGGTCGGCCAGCGTTGCCGTGGAGTCGGCTGCATGGGTTGTCACAGACAGGAATGCAAGCACGCTCGTCAGTGCGGCCTGCTTGAACGGTGAAGCAATCATGGTAGCTCCGCGAAGTGGCTGGATTTAGGCGACAATACGCTACCCGAGACCTAAGGCGCCATGCCAGGTGGCCTGACATGAAAACCCTGATCGCCGGATTGGTCCTGTTCCTGGGCGTGCATTCGATCTCGATCGTCGCGCCGTATTGGCGCGAACGCGTCGTGGCGCGCATCGGGACCGGCGCGTGGCGGGCCCTGTATTCGCTGGTGTCAGTCGTTGCGCTCTGGCTCATCATCTGTGGCTTCGCGCTCTCGCGCGCCGCACCTATCGTCTGGTACTCGCCGCCCGAGTGGACGCACAGTGTAGCGCGCGTGCTGATGCTGCCGGTGTTCCCGCTGCTGCTCGCCGCATATATTCCGGGGCGCATCAAGACGGCGGCAAAGCATCCGATGCTCGCCGCGATCAAGCTGTGGGCGTTCGCGCACCTGCTCGCGAACGGCACCGCCGCCGATGTGCTGCTGTTCGGCGGATTTCTCGCCTGGGCCGTCATCGACCGCATTTCGCTGAAGCGCCGTCCGCAGCGCGCCGTGCCGGCTTTGCCGGCATCGAGATGGAACGACGTGATCATCGTCGTCGCCGGACTCGCGTTGTACTACATCGTCGTGAACTGGGCGCACTTGCGCCTGTTCGGTGTTTCGCCAGGATAATTCATGTGTGGACGTTTTGTTTCGCGCGAGCAGGCCGCCATCGAGCGCGAGTACAACATTCGCGTGCTCAATCCGTTCGAGCGTGTGTACAACGCGGCGCCGTCGATGCAGCTGCCGGTGATTCGCCGAGCGGCCGATGAGGCGAGCGCGGCTGACGCCACCGGAGTGGGTG
>JBOHZW010000342.1:0-3883 GCA_050738715.1 Steroidobacteraceae bacterium
TGCCCATGGAGCGGCTTACTACGCTGGAGATTCACTGCAGGTCGCGCGGGATGTCTTCGTTCCACGAGCGCGTGTGGATCACGTTTCCGTCGCGCAATAACTCGCGGGTGTAGCTGTAGTGCAGGAGCTTTGCCTCGCTCGTGAGGCGCAGGTGCCCGCGCCACGTCAGCACGCGATCCTTTAGCGTCTCGATGGTCTCGGCGTCGCCCTCGGCATCCGCAGCCTCCGGGTGCGCGTCGTCGACGTGATAGACGATCTGCTCATAGTGATCCATGCGGCCCCAAGGGAAGGTCGTTGCCGTCGTGCCGCGCCACTTGACCGTGCTGCGGCTGCCGTTCTCATCGCGCGCGATCGACCACGTACCCGGCCATGCGTAGTCGCCTCCGGGCGTGGCGATGCCGGGCGCTTGCTCGATCGCTGCGGGTTGCGCGAACGGAGGCGGCGCGAGGCCGCGCAACGGAATAACCGGAAGCGTGACTGCCGAGCCGTCGTCACCGCCGAGGCGCAGAGTGGTCGTCATCGGATAAGGCGTTGGCCACAGCATCGGCCACTGCGCGTTGGAAACGGACACGCGGATCCGGTGGCCTGCCTCCCAGGTCCATGACGCCAGGTACAGGTCGAACTGCAGCGCGTACTCGCGGCCCGGAACCAGAGCTTCGGGATGTTCGAGCGAGTCGCGCTGCGCACCGCTCTGGCCGGCGCCTGTGATTGCGGTGACTGTGCCGTCGGGGGCCACGTCCTGCAGTCGCACGAACCAGTTGGCCAGCGGCGCCGTTGCGGAAACAACCAGTCGCGCCCGCGGCTGCCCCATCATCGCGACCGGTTCATTGAGCACCGGGCTTTCGTAGACGAGCGAATACGCATCGGCGGGGCGCTGGTCGCCGAGCAGTTCGCCCCACCAGAATCCGGCCTGGGAGCCGGCCGACGGCACATATTGCATCGTGTCCGTTGCCGCGCTCGCTGGTGTGCCGGCGAGGGCATGCGCGCCACCGAGATACCACCGCACCGCGCGCGTGTCTTTCGGCGGCCACGTGTCGGCGCGCCATTCGCCCGGAACTTCCTGCTCTTGCGCGCCCGGCGGATGGCTGTGCTGCTGGAAGAACACGATGCGCGGGTCGCGTTCAACGCCGTTGTCGACGCCCTTCAGCCAATGATCGAACCAGCGCACGGCCTGGTCGCGCCATTCGATGCGCGGCCCGTAGATGCTGGTATTGGGAAAGTCATGGTTCCACGGCCCGATCAACGCGTGCACCGGCGCACGCACTTGCTCAAGCATGCGCACGACGCTGTTGCGGTAGCCATCCTGCAGGCCCGCCACCACGAAGCAGGGAATGCGGATGTTTTCGAGGCCGCGTACCGGAGCGCGCCAGAAAGCACCGTCGCGCTGGTGACGGAAGTAGTCGAGCGACCACGGCGGCGAGTCCATTCGGCGTGCCAGAGTATCCTCGTCGATCGAAAACTGCGCCGAGCCGCTGATGCCCTGCACGAGATCCATCGCCACTTCGAATTCATCGACGTGCAGGATGCCATCCATGTAGTGCACGTCTTCGGTGAACAGCCGCTCGGTTCCCTCGACCGCGAAGATCGCCTTCAGCGCCGGCGGTTGCCGCATCGCCATCTGGATCGAGTTGAAGGCGCCCCACGAAATACCGAGCATGCCGACGTTGCCGTTGCACCACGG
Organism: Steroidobacteraceae bacterium; assembly: GCA_050738715.1. Taxonomy (GTDB): domain Bacteria; phylum Pseudomonadota; class Gammaproteobacteria; order Steroidobacterales; family Steroidobacteraceae; genus FEN-1191. Next base: position 1,682 of record JBOHZW010000342.1, read on the forward strand.
TTGCCGCGACAGCCACGCGATGATCTGCTCACCGTCGGCCTGTTCCTGCGCTGAATACTCGCGGTCCGTCGGCGTGCCGCCGCTGTTGCCAAAGCCGCGGATATCGACGCGCACACCGACATAGCCGTGCCGCGCAAAGTACACGTGATGGCCGTAGTCGCCGCTGGCCATGTCATCGTCCTTGCGATATGGCAAATACTCGAGCAGCGCCGGCAGGCGCTGCCCGTGCTTGAATTCAAGCGGCATGTACAGCGTTGCCGCAAGCTGTACGCCATCGCTCATCGGGATGGACGCGCGTACCAATCGGACGGGCGCGTCGTCCGCCCGTGCTGCCAGCGCAGCGCCAGGCAGGCACGCGAGCAGGAGCAGCGCCGCCGCGCTGGCGATGGCGCGCTTATTTCCGCACGCGCTGGCGTGGGCGCTCACCGTGCCGTTTCTGCCGCGACGTTCCAGCCTTGCACTTCCACCTGCGCCGGTGACGAGCCGAGGTCGGCAGTGCGGTATGAGGCGGAGACTTCCCGCTTCTCGCCGGGCAGCAGCGAGAGGTAGTTGTCCTGCCAGAGAACGGGCAGGATTTCATCGCCGTCGCCCTTCGTCACCTTCAGGCGGATGAAGAACGCCACGCTCGATGACGGATTCTCCAGCATCACTTGCGTAGTCGAACGTTCGCCCACGTGTTCGGTTTTCGCCGTCAGCTGCAGTTTCACCTTGGGCAGCCGCGCGAGCGAGGTGAAATCCGCAAAGATCTTCGTTGGCGTGGTCCACCACGTGGATTTCGGCCAGTCGAGCGTCTCGCCCTTGGTCGAGAGCCAGTAGAAATTCGATCCCACCAGCTTGCCGTCCGCGTCGAACACGCGCAGGTCCAGGAAGTATGCAGGCGTCAATCCCTCCATCGGCGGAAGGCTCAGCACTTGTGCCGTGCCGTCGGCCGCGGCGTCGACCGTCACCTCTTTTGCGAACTTCACTGTCGCATCGGCGTCCAGGATCTTCGCCGACACGCGCAACGCCTTCGCTTCAATGTACTGGCTGTTCACCAACCACACTGAATGGTCGTCGTAGCCGTAGACGGGATTGAGCGCCTGCATGGCCTTCTTCGCGCCGAAGTAACCGCCACCCGGTTGCAGGTAGTAGTCATACAGGTGCCAGATCATCGACGGCCAGGCGTTGTCGAGCATCCACTGGATCACGCCGGTGGAGTGATACTTGTTGCGGCTGTACGCCTCGTACATCGCGCGCACGCCTTCGTAGGCCATGAGCTGCGATTTGAACGTGTAGTCCTCGGCGCTCGTCGCCGTCCCGTAACGCGTGTTGAGTGCGTTGCTGAAGACGCGCAGCGTGCTGAATTCGTTGCCGCCGGCGTGGTAGTTCCAGTATTCATCGATGGGCCACAGATGATCCTTCGGGACCATCTTGCGGACGCTTTCGATGACCGGCACGGCCGGCCCCATGCTGGTTTCGGTGTTGAAGCCGTAGGCGCCGCCGCATCCGCCTTCGTTGCAGGTCTGCTCGTGCGGTGGCCGCCCCACATCCGTGGTCCAGTACGAAGGCGCGACGTATTCATACGGACCGCTCATTTTCCCGCCGGACTCCCCCGTCACCGATGTCGGCTTCGCGGTCGCCGAGGAACTGACCGGGTTTGGCCAGTGCAGGTCGCTCTCGATCCTGAGATACGCCTGCTCGACATTCGCCGGCGGCGGGTTGTCGCTTCCGTTCAGCCAGATCAGCAGGCTCGGGTGGCTGCGCAAGCGGTAGATCTGATCCTTCAGAGAGGCCTGCGCGATCTGGAAATGATCACCGTCCCACTGGGCCCACTGTTCCCAGAAGTCGCAGCAGCACCAGCCCGCCATCACCAGCACGCCGAGCTGGTCGGCCATCTCGAAGAATTCGTCGGGCTCGAGCTTGCCTTCGAGCCGCACCGTGTTGAGCCCCATGTCCTGCACGTAACGGAATTCGTCTGCCATGCGCCGCGGGTCCGTGCGCAGCATCATGTCGGGCGTCCAGCCCGCGCCGCGGATCAACAGGTTTTTCCCGTTGACCTTGAACAGCCGTTTGTAGCGCTCGGGCGATTCCTGCAGCACTTGCGAAGTGATCTCGCGGATGCCGAATCGCGTCTGCGATTCGTCGGACACGCTGCCGTCGACCTCGAAGCTCAGGTGCAGATCGTAGAGTTCCGGCTTGCCCATCTGCGCGGGCCACCACAAG
>JBOHZW010000343.1:0-10584 GCA_050738715.1 Steroidobacteraceae bacterium
CTGCTGACGGTGGTCGACCATAACTTCCTTGCATGGGAAATTCCGTGGGGCGCGATTCTCCGATTCGGGTTTCTGCTGTTGACCTTCGCGGGCTTCGGCCGTCTCGTCGCCCGCGATCTATTGAATCGCACGCCGTCGTCGGCGCGCGCGATCGTGATCTACGGCGCCGGCGATGCGGGCCGGCGCCTGGCCGAAGCGCTCGCCGCCAGCGGCACGCTGAGGCTGGTTGCATTCGTCGACGATGATGTCAGGCGCCAGGGTGTCTCGATGCGCGGCGTGCGCGTCGAATCTCCGGACGAGTTGAGCAGCCTGGTGCGCCATCGAGGGGTATCGCACGTGCTGCTCGCGATGCCCAACGCCACGCGCCGCCGCCGCGGTGAGATTCTCGAATCATTACGGCCGCTGGGCGTGACCGTGCAAACCGTGCCGGAGCTCTCCGACATCGTCAGCGGTGCGGCGCTGATCGACGACATCCGCGACGTGCAAATCGGCGATTTGCTCGGGCGCGATGCGATTCCTGCATCCGAAAACCTGCAGGACGCATGCATCCGCGGCAAATCGGTCATGGTCACTGGCGCCGGTGGTTCGATCGGCTCGGAGTTGTGCCGGCAGATCCTGAGTCGACGGCCGCAACGGCTGGTGCTGGTCGAACTGTCTGAACACGCGCTCTACCAGATCGATCGCGAGCTGCGCCTGCTGGCGGCGGCGGGGCAACATACTGTCGAAATCGTCTCGCTCCTGGGTAGCGTGAACAGCAAGGCGCGCATGCGCAAGATCATGCGCAGCTATGGTGTGCGCACGGTGTATCACGCGGCGGCGTACAAGCACGTGCCGATTGTCGAGGAGAACGTGCTCGAGGGCATCAACAACAACGTCATCGGCACCTGGCACACGGCCGAGGCGGCCATTGAATCGGGCGTTGAGACTTTCGTGCTGATTTCCACCGACAAGGCCGTCAATCCGCCCAACGTCATGGGCGCGAGCAAGCGCTTCGCCGAGATCGTGCTGCAGGGTTTGCAGCACAGCGCGCGCCAGACGCGCTTTTGCATGGTGCGCTTCGGCAACGTGCTCGATTCATCCGGCTCGGTTGTGCCGTTGTTTCGCGACCAGATTCGCCGCGGTGGCCCGGTGACGGTGACGCATCCGGAGGTCAGCCGTTATTTCATGACGATTCCGGAAGCGGTCAATCTGGTCTTGCAGGCCGGCTCGATGGGCATGGGTGGTGACGTGCTCGTGCTCGAGATGGGCAAGCCGGTGCGCATCGCTGACCTGGCGCGCCGGATGATCGAGCTGTCGGGCCTGTCGGTGCGCGATGCTGAGCATCCAGAGGGCGACATCGAAATCCGATTCACCGGCTTGCGGCCGGCCGAAAAACTGTACGAGGAACTGCTGATCGGCAAGAACGTGACCGGCACGGGTCACCCGATGATCTTGCGCGCGGTCGAGCATTTCCCGCCGTGGGACATCGTGCAGCTTCGATTGCGCGATCTCGCGGCGGCGATGGAAGAGGGTGATGTCGCGGGAGCGCGCGTCATCCTCGAGGACGTGGTCGTCGAATACAAACCGGCCAATGACCTGGCAGATCTGGTGTGGCGGCAGAACGCCGCATCGGGCAAACCCGGTGCGGCGGCGAGCTCGACCTCGAAGGTCACTGACCTGTCGACGCGTCGCCTGAACTGATTCGCGGACGGCCGCCGCGTTGCCGGCGCGGCGCTGTCAGTAACTCCCGCCCGTTGGCGTAACGGCGATCACCAGTACCACCCACATCGCGAGCAGCACGAGCCAGCTGACGAAGTAAGCGCGCACGCGCCAGCGCAGCCGGTTCGACCCGAGGTGGATGATCGCGTGGACGATGCGCGCAAGCACGTACACCCATGCCAGTGTCTGCATCAGCGTGCCGCCTTTCTGCGTGACCATCGCGGCGAGGCACACGACGTAGAACAGCGTGGGCGCTTCGAACAGGTTGCTGAAGTGACGTGAAGTCTTCAGCGTCGTCTCGGGTTCAGTGGCGCCCTGATAGAGACGGAAATAGCTGGTCGAGACCTGGCCGGCCCTGACCGCGCCGACGCGGGTGCGGAACAGGCGGATGAGCACGAAGAAGCTCAGTAGCACCAGCGCGAACATCGGATAGATCAATGTGAATGGTCCGGCAGTCATGACTGGCTCCTTTTAACCCGCTTCGACGGTCCGCACCGTCCACAGGTCTTGCGCGAGTTGCGGCGCGGTGAGGTACTGGTAGGGCATGTAGAAAAATCCCTTGTCGCCCCACTGCACTGACCAGGAATTCATGCAGGTGAAGCACGCAGTGCGATCATCGAACCCGACCGCGAGCACCGCGTGCCCGCCGATGACGCGTTCTCCGGGGCCGGGCATCGGCATCTGGCCGTTGCGCGCGACGGTGGGTGATTCGAAGCTCTCGTAGACTGAAAATCCAAACACGAAGGGATAGCCGCTGGCGAGGCACCCCTTCATTTGCCAGGCATCCTGCACGAGGCGTTGGTAGCTGAGTGCCTGGTGCTGCAGGCCTTCGCGGTAGGCGGCGCTCGCGGGGCGGTCGGCGTAGCGCTCGATGTCATACGGCCACGTGCGTTCGCTGCAGACGCCTTGCTTGGCCAGTGTCTTGATGCCATCGCGCAGCATCGCGCCGGCGTCGGCGGCGACCGTGTCCTCGAGCACGCGCTCGTTGTAGTAGATAAACAGACGCGAGGGCACGAAGCTCTTCGAACCGCGCTGCTTGAGCAGGTCAAATCGATACGCGTTGCCGATCGCGTTGGCGGTGCAGCTGCCGAGTGAGCCCTGGTCGAACACGGGCGGGCAATGCGCCCGCAGGTCCACGCTGGGCGGCAGCTTCTTCAGCACCGGTGGCGGCGCGGCGTACAGGAGATCGCGCTGGTCCGGGAGGTCGGGAATCCAGCCGTAGCGGGCGTTGCTGCGTTTCATGGGATCCTCACTGGCGGACTAGAATGCATGCATGCGCCGCCGGATGCCACAGCAGAAGCAGACCTCGCCATGAAACACATTGCCTTCGGGCCAGAGCCCGGCCCCGACTCGATGCGGCTTGTCGAGGCCGAAGCGCCGGTGGCCGGCGCGGGAGAGCTCCTGATCGCGGTCGATCACGCGGGCGTCAATCGACCGGATGTGTTGCAACGTGCCGGCAAATATCCGCCGCCGCCGGGCGCGTCGCCGATCCTCGGCCTCGAGGTCTCGGGGACGGTTGCGGCCGTGGGAGTGGGTGTCACGGGTTGGCTTGTCGGCGAATCCGTGTGCGCGCTGACACCGGGTGGCGGCTACGCCGAGTATTGCGTCGCGCCGGCCGGGCAAACGTTGCCGGTGCCAAAGGGTTTCACGCTCGAGCAGGCCGCGGGACTGTGCGAAACCTGGTTCACCGTGTGGGCAAATCTGGTCGACATCGGTCGAGTCGCGCCTGGACAGACCGTGCTGGTGCACGGCGGTTCGAGCGGCATCGGCCTTGCGGCGATTGACCTGGTGAGACTGCGCGGTGCGCAAGCCATCGTCACCGTCGGTGATGATGAGAAGGCGCGGTTCTGCCGCGAGTTCGGTGCGTTCGCGGCCATCAACTACCGAAACGAAGACTTTGCAGCGCGCGTACGCGAGCTGACGAATGGCGAGTGTGTCGATATCGTGCTCGACATGGTTGGGGGCGACTACGTGCCGCGCAACGTCAGCGTGCTGAAGCGCGATGGCAGGCTTGTGCTGATCGCGCTGCAGCGGGGCACGAGTGCCGAAGTCGATCTCAATGCGGTGATGCGCAATCGACTGACGATCACCGGCTCGACGATGCGGCCGCGCACAATCGCGGAGAAAACGGCGATCCGCGATGCGTTGCGGCGCGAGGTCTGGCCCGCTTGCGAAGACGGCCGCGTGCGGGTCCACGTGCACGCCACGTTCCGGCTGGCGCAAGCCGCCGAGGCGCACCGCCTGATGGAAAGCGGTCGCCATGTCGGCAAGATCTTGCTGCGCGTGCGCGGCTGAATCGCGCAGCGCTTCGCGCCGCCTTGGCTCGATCTAGTTCGCGTCCAGCCAATCCATAACTGCGCTGCGGTTCAGTGCCCCGGTGCTGATTCTAACGACTCGGTTCGGGTTCACGACGTACAGGATGCACAACGACTGACCGACACCCTGAACGTTTATCGAGCCGACGCCACGGCCGGTCGTTGCGTCAATCGAGTAAAAGCCGCTGGCGAATTGCGCAGAGAAGGTGCCATTGGCCAGGCTCACGGCAGGCAACAGCACCATTGGCGCGACATCTTCCGGAAATTGCGTGCCGTTGACGAAGAACCCGGGCACTGTCGATGTGAACGGTCCGGCGCTCTGGGGCTCGACGATTCCGGCATTGCCTTCGGTGCTGCCTTGCTCGACGATATAGCCGTTCGCGGCGCTGTCCAGATAAGCGACGAAATGGCGCGCTTTCGCGCCCGTGCCGAAGCCAAAGGTCGTCCGCCCTTCGGTCGCGTCGACGGCGTATGTGCCGTTGACCGCGCCAGTGGTCTCATCGAACGTTGGCGTAAGCTGATCGGCCACGTCGATATGTACCACCATCGTGCCGGTGGCCGTATTCGCCGCCGACAGGCGCGCGAGCGCCAGCGACGACATCGGCGCGGATACCTGCGCGGCGCCAAACAGGCTCAGGATGGCCGGATTTGCGAGCGCGCTGTTATCGAACGTGCCCGTTTGGCGCGTCATGTAGCCGGACATGCGCGGCGAGCCATCCGTGGTCACGAGCAACAGCCGGTTGGCGTTGACGACGTAATAGGAGAAATGGAAGGCTTGATTGCCGCCGCTCGCGGTGGCAGTCAACGTCAACGTGCCGTGTCCGTGCGTGTCGGGCGTGCCGAGAACGCCGGCGACGGGCGCCTCGGTCAGCCCCTTGCTGCCGTTGCCATCCACATGGCCGGTCACGGTGCCCCCCGCGTCAATCTGCAGCGCGCCGACCAGTCCTAAGCGCCGGCCACTGTCCTCAGAACCCAGCGTGCCAAAGGCATAATTTCCGGCCAGCACGGTCTGGTCGAACGCGGCCGGGTCCTGTTTCTGCAAGAAACCCGATGCCGATTTCGAGTCGCCGCCGTTGTCGAGCTGGATGCGCCCGCGTGTCAGGGCGGTCGTCACTGCGTAGTTGAACTCGGGTGAGTATTTCGATCCGGTCAACGTCAGTTCGCCGTTGTTGCTGAAACGAGTCGTGCACGTCCCGGTGAGCGTCTCGGCAACCGTTGGCGAGGTCGTCGTCGAAGAGAAATTGTGGTAGCCGCTGATCGTGCCAGTCGTGCTTATCGTCAACGCTCCCGCGCCGACAGACATCTTGTTGCTGTCGAACCCGGTATAGACGAATGCATATTGACCCTCGAGCAGGCAGGCCTCAGCCGCCTTCACGATGATCGTGACAGTGACGGTCGCCGTAATCGCGGGCGCGTTGCTGTCGGTCACCTTGACCTGGAAAGTATAGGTGCCGGCAGTGGTCGGCGTGCCGGTAAATGACGTGAGGGCAGTGGTCGAGGTCGCATCCAGCGTAATGCCAGGCGGCAGCGTGCCGGTACCCTGCGCCCAGACGAACGGCGCCTTGCCGCCCGAGACAACGAGCCCCTGTTGGTACTGGCTGTTGACGGCGCCCGGAAACAGTATCGGCGGCACGATGACCGGCGTGCCGAGCACGACGAGGGTGACCGTGGAGTTCGCTGTGGTGTCGTGGATGGACGTCGCCGTAATGACCGGCGTGGTAGCACCGATTACACCCGAAGCAGGGGCGGTGTACGTTGCGCCGGTGGTTGTAATGTTGGACAACGCGCCCACGCCAGTCAGCGTCCACGTGACACCCTTATTGGAAGTATCCGCAGACACGGTAGCGGTGAACGCAACTGTGCCCCCCGGCTGAAGCTGAGTGCTGGCTCCGATAGGGTTCGTCAGCACCGTGACACCCGAAGGGGTGCCAACGGGAGGCGCGGCGACCGCGCGCGCGCTGCCACTGCAGGCCGTCAACAGGCCAAACAGGATGGCGGCAAGGCCGGCGCAGACGGCTCGCGCGGCAGCGGTGCGTGCGAAAAAGCTCAAATCGACTCTCCTCGGTGCCCAATGGGCAAAGTGGGGTAAATCAGCGAGCCGCGTAGCATAGCGGCAGTGGCGCTCTTGCGCCGCCAGAACGCCAGCGCGGCCCCGGCAGCCAGTAGCAGCAGAGCGGGCGAATCCATCGAGCCCTTGCCGCCGCCCTCGCTCAAAGCCACGGAATTGATGGTCTTGCTGACCATATCCGTGCGGCCGGCGCTGTCGGTCACGACCAGCGTGACCTTGATCGGGCGCAGCGCCGGGAACACCAGCTTTGCGACGGCGCTGGTGTCGTTGGCGATCGAGACCGCCGGGTCGGACGTCCATTGGTAGCCGGCAATCGTGTAGTTGGCCGCCGCCGTGCTGGTGCTCCCATCGAGCGTCACGCTCTCGCCGATCGAAGCCTTGTCGGTCGAGGTGGTCATGCTGGCGAGCGGATAGACCGAGTGGGCCAGCGCGACGGCGGCATTGAGCATGCCGGCGCCGCAGGTGGCTCTCGTGCAGGTGCACTCATCGGTTTGCACATCGGTGTAGGCGCCGTTGGAATCGGTGGTCAGAGTCGCGACGTGGCAGGTGCCGCCGGTCGGTGCGGGCGAGGGCACGGGGAACGGCGTGGCCGCGGCCTGGAGGCGCGCAATGAGCTGCGTGGCGGTCAGGTTCGGGTTGGCCTCGATCATCATCGCGGCGACGCCGGAGACAATCGGCGCGGCGAAGCTCGTGCCGACCGTGCCCTCGTTGAGGATGTTGCCGGTGTAGCCCGGCTTCATCAGTGCGTACGTGTAAAACGGTGCGCCCGGCGTTGTCGAGCCGTCATTGCTGGTGGTTTCGATCGAATACAGGCAGGGCAGTGTCCAGGGGTGATCCGTGTTGAGATTGACGCAATTGCCGGCGGGCGCTGCGATCGTGATCGCGGCCGCGGTCGTACTGACGTTGCTGTAGCCCACCTTGGTGCCGGTGTGGCGGATACCCGCCACCGACAGCACGCCGACGCAGTTGGCGGGCGCCAGCATCGGCCCGCCATCATTCCCGGCGGCAGCGACGATCAGGTGCGAGCCCGCCAGGATCGTATTGACCGCATCCTGCTCGGTCTGCGTGCAGGCGCCCGTGCCACCCAAGCTCAGGTTCAGGATCTGGGCCGGGTAGGCGTTGGAAGAAAACGAGGTGGTATCCGTCGTCGTCAGGCCGGCCGCCCAGTACATGCCGGCGACGATATCCGACATGTAGCCCTGGCATTTGCCCAGCACCCGGATGGGCAGGATGTACGCGCCCGGCGCGACGCCCGCGACGCCGACACCGTTGTTGGTCATCGCGGCGGCAATGCCGGCGACGCGCGTGCCATGCCAAGTGCTGGGCGCGAACTCGTTCTTGCCCGGGCCCAGGCCCTCGCCGGGGCACAGGCCGCTCGCTGCCACATCGGTCACCGTCAGCCAGTCGCCGGGGTCGGTGGCGTCGGCATCCCAGCCGTCGCCGTCGTTGGCCATGACATACGTGTTGCCGCTGGCGACGCTGAGGCAGTCGACGTCCGCGTCGTTGCAGACGAAATCGCGTCCCGGCAGCAGCTTGCCACCCGTGGCATAGAGCCCGAGGTCCGGATGCGTGTAATCAACGCCGGTATCGAGCACCGCGATGATGTAGGGCGCGCCGGTGGCGGTGTCCCATGCGCTGGTCGCGCCGATTGCGGCTGGAGTCGTCGGCGACGAGTCTTTCAGGTACCACTGGCCTTGCCACTGGCCGTTGGCGTCGCTCGAGGCCTTGAAACGAGGGTCGTTTGGATCGCCGAGCGCGTAGCGCAGGCGATCGGCCTCGGCGTATTTCACCGCCAGGTCGGAGCCGAGCTGCGCGACGACGCGCTTGAGCGCCGCGCCGGCCAGCGGCGCCTCGAGCTGCACGACATCGATGCGATCGTGGATCTCGCGCACTGCGCGCAATTTGATGCCGCTGGCGCGGGCGAGGCGCGCGGCACGTTCGGTGTTGGACGGGATCTGCATCGCCGTGACGCCCTCATCGCGCCAGCGCACGATAATGCGATTGGTCGGTGCTTCGCCGGCGGGGTAGGTGCGCAAGGGCGCGGCCTGGACGGGCGCGGCGGGCAGCAGCGCCACGGCAAGGGCGCACAGTGCCCCGGCCAGGAGCAAGCGATGCTGCCTGCGGTTGAACATCCAATAACCCCTTCAGAATCCCGACTTTAAGAGCGCACGTTAGCCTGTAAGTTCCGCGGCGGGCAAGCGGGCAGCGCCTCCGGCCGCGCACGTTGCGCCATTTACGCTCGAGCCCGACGTATTGGCGCACTTGCCCGTGCGGCCAAGCGTGAAATCGAACGATTTGCAAGCCAATGCGGCCATGACCTGCGGCCTGCGCGGGCGTGCAATGCACGTCCCTTTCAAATCGTTCACAACACAGCGAGGTGCACCATGACTCGTCAGCATCCGATGCGCGGCCAAGGCATGACCGAGTACATCATCATTGTGGCGCTGATCGCCGTCGCGGCTATCGGCGTCTACACCGCATTTGGAAAAACGGTGCGCGGCCAGATGGCGGTGACAGCGCAGGCGCTGGCCGGCAAGAGCGCGAGCACTGCGCGAACCGTAGCCAATACCGCCGCCACCGATGCGCAGGCGCAGGCGCAGCGCGACGTGAAGCTCGACAACTATGATCAGCCGCGCTAAGGCTGCGCGTGGCGGCACGGCACAGCGCCAGCAGGGACAAGTGCTGGCGCTGTTGCTGATGCTGATGGCGGCGCTCCTCGGCAGCATGCTGTTCGTGTTCAATTCGGGACAGGTAGTGTCCGCGAAGCTGCGGCTGGTCGGCGCCGCCGACGCGGCTGCGTACAGTGGCGCGCTGTCTGAGGCGCGCTCGCTCAATTTCCAGTCGTACATGAATCGCGCCATCGTCGCCAATGAAGTGGCGGTCGCGCAATTCGTGTCGCTGCAGTCGTGGTCCGGCTACATGGGCCAGCTGCTGCAGCGCGCGGCGACGATCGGCACATTGGTGCCGCCGGTGGGGGCGGCGCTGCGCAGCGTCTCGCAAATCTGGAATAACGTCGATCGCGGATTGCAACGCACATTGCCGCTGCTGGAATCGGCCGCGAGTCACTGGAATGTCGACGTGCTGTCGAACGCGGAGTATCTCTCCGACGCGCAGACCGCAGCGACGGCCGACATTCTGGCTCGCGATGTAGCGGCAGCCAATGTGCCTGCGCCAGGCAGTGTCTTGCTGAATCGCGAATTTTCCGCAGCAAACATCGTGCGCTGGCGGCAGTACACGGAAGGCCACGCTCGTGTGGGCGAGCAACGCTCACGCCTCCGCAACCTGGTCATGGATTCGCGTGATGGCTTTACGCGCACCCGCGATTGGACGGTCGGTGTGGCGTCGCTCGCTGCCGTGCGCAAGCGCGGTGGCACCGACCTGATCGGCTACGACGCATGGCGAGGAATGGACACTTTGGCCGTGCGTGAGTTGTCGCTATTCGGCTATCGGGAAGACCCGTTGGCGTGGCACGCGGCCGAGAACCGCCGCAATCCGGTGTACGCGCGCGGCGAACACGGTGGGAGCTATCGCGATAATCCGCTGACTGCCGGGTATGCCGAAGATGAGTTGCGAGCCCGCAGTGGCTATGCCGGCTTGCCCGCGTACCGCGATGTACGTTTGCGCGGGAGTGACTCCAGTGGATCGCAGGCTCCGCTTCGCTTCGATGTTGACGTGCGCCAGGCGGGAAGCACAATTGCCACGAGCGAAGTGATCATGAATGGCGCCGCAACGGTGGTTCCGAACGAGGATCCCAAGCGCGTGCAACCCTCGTATCACTCCGGGCAGGTTTACGCACTGTCGGCTGCGCAAGTCTTTTTTAAGCGCCCGGTTGGCCGCGCGGATCGCAGACCCGAGTTGGGTAGCCTCTTCAATCCGTACTGGCAGGCGCGGCTCGCGACCGTCTCCCGCTCGGAGCGTCTCGCTGCAGCCGCGGCACGCGGTGGTGATGCCGATCCGTTCCTGGTCCTGCCATGAATCGACGCAGTGCCCTGGGTCGCGTCGGTTCCGCGCGCTGCCGCGGGCAAGCCATGGCCGAGTTCGCCGTCGCAGTCGGAGTGCTGGTCACGTTGCTCTTGTGCATGCCGGTGCTGGGCCGATACCACGAGCTGCAGATGGCCAGTATCCAGTCCGCGCGTCGCGCGGCGTTCGAATCCTCGTGGCGGGCGAGCTCGAGCGGCAGTGTCGACCTGGGCCGTATTCGCGGCGCACTGTTTCCAGATGTTGGCGATCCGGCGCAAATCACTGCGGAGCGAATGAGCGCCAATATCGCGACGGGCACCGAGCCCGGTCTGGCAGGCAGCACGACCCGCGTCCTGCTCGCGCCGTTCCGCCTGGCTCGCGCGATCAACGGCGGTTTCGATCTGCGCGAGCCCGTCCTGTATACCGCGAGCATGGCGGTCGCCGTATCGAGGCCGGCACAGCTCCCTGATCCGTTCGCGCAGACACCGATTGAGTTCAACGAACGATACGTGCTGCCGGGCGGCGATTGGGCGAGTTCGGGAC
>JBOHZW010000344.1:0-2779 GCA_050738715.1 Steroidobacteraceae bacterium
GCTCACATCGTCCGGGCGCGACTGCTTCGGCAGCACGCCGACCGCGCCGAGCGCGCGCGCCTGGTTCACGTACAGCTCTCCTTCCTGCGAGGTGTACATCATCACCGGGATGGCAGCGGTGCGCGGATCGCTCTTGATTGCGCTCAGCGCCTGGAATCCGTCCATGCCGGGCATCAGGTGATCCATGAAAATCACATCGGGATGCTCGGCCGCGAGGTATTCGAATGCTTCCTCGGCAGAGCCGGCGCCGTCGACCTGCAGGTCGTAGCGCTGCAGGATGCGGGTCAGGAACGTGCGAGCGGATCGCGAATCATCGACTATCAAGGCACGCTTGGCGCTCATCCGCTTCCCTCGTCCCGGCCGAGTCGGCCGGCAGCGGGACCATTTTAGCGCGCGCGCAAACATCCGCGTAGAACTCGCGCATGCGAGCGGCCATCAGCGTGGATGTCCAGCCGCGCGCGTAGGCCTGGCCCTGCACGCCGCAGCGAATTGCGCGCTCGGGCTCATCGAGCAGCCCGACAACCGCCTGCGCAAAGCCGGCAGGCTCATCCGGCGCAACACGCGCACCACAGCCGGGTTGGAGGATCGATGCCGTGCCCAGGTGCGCCGTCGACACCACCGGGCAGGCCTGCGCCATCGCCTCGAGCAGCACCAGCCCCTGCGTTTCGGTGCGCGATGCGAACACGAACACGCTGGCCGCAGCGTAGCAATCGGGGAGCGATCGCTCGCGATCGAGGTAACCGATGAACACAACCTCGCGTTCCAGCCCAAGCCGCGCGACCTGCGCGGCAAGCGCGGCGCGCGCCGGACCTTCCCCGGCGATGACCAGCAACGCATCGGGCCGACTGCGCCGCACTTCGAGCAGGCTTTCGACCAGGAAACCGATGTTCTTCTCGTGCGCCACGCGCCCGACGTACAGCAGCAGCGGACGATGCGGCGGCAGATTGTGTTCGCGCCGGAAGCGCGCGCCATCGCCGCGCACGAAGCGATCGACGGGAAGTCCCGTCGGTATGACCTGTATCGGACGCTCGATGCCGCTCGCCGTCAACATCGCCTGCATCGGCTGCGACGGCGCAATGACGGCATCCACCTGCGTGCACTGCGAACGCGTGACCGAACGCGCGAGCCGCCGCCCGAGCGCGCGCGGTAACAGCGGCACGTAGTGGTGCAGGTATTCCTCGAAGAACGTGTGATAGGTCTCGACCACGGGAATATTCGTCGCGCGCGCGAAACGCACACCGGCGTAGTGGGCGAGGAACGGCGTGTGCACGTGCACCAGGTCGAACGATGCATTGCGCAGCCCATGCAGCGTACTCGTCAATTCGCGCCAGCGCATGCGCCGGTCTTCCGGATCGCGCGGCACGGTGCCGGAACGCACGCGGATCACACTGGCGTCGTCGGCCACCGTCGGCGCTGCCGCGTACTGTGGCACCACGAGCGTTGTGTCGACACCCGCCGCGGCGAGATCGGCGCGAAAGGTCGCGATCGAGGTCGAGACGCCGTTGACGCGTGGAAAATAAACATCGGACACGAACAGCACGCGCATCGGCGCTGGCGTCATGTGAGTGCGAGTCCACCAATGGCGAGCAGGCCGCCGATCGCGGCACCGGCCAGCACGTCGGTCGGATAGTGGAGCCCGAGCACGACGCGCGACAGCGCAATCAACGACGCGCACGGCACGAGCACCCATCCCAGCACGGGATAATGCGCGACCGCCTGGCAGGTGAAGCACATCGCGTGCAGCGTGTGACCCGATGGGAAGCTGTAGCGATCGAGCGGCGCCATGGCTCGCGTGATGCCGGGATAACGGATGAACGGCCGCTCGCGCACCAGTGTCGACTTCAGCCGCCGGTATATAAGGAGCCCGGCCACGCCGGTGAGCATCATGACCAGCGCGGGCCTGATCGCCGCCGCGCCGAACAGCAGCGGCATTGCGCCGAGCAGCAGGTACCACAGCAGGCCGTCACCGAGCCGGCTTGCGACGCGCATCGAGTCGCGCACCCAGGTATGGTCGGCCGCGCGATTGAGTCCGCGGCATACGCGGTATTCGGCGTCATCGAACCGGGCTAGTACGAGCTGTGCACGATTCATGCGTGCCATGCTGCGCACGCGATGCTACTGCCGGGTTACCGAGCGATGACAGTTGCGTGACAGCGCATTTTTCCGGTCAATACCGTGAACCGGTTACGCTGCATAATTCAGGTCTTGCGCCAACACGTGGGCAAAATGTATCCAGCTGCGACCAGCGAACCACCGGCCCGCGACCGGCCATCGCGACGCTAGTCGCGGATGCCGACGCCCCGGTTCATCAACTGCAGCGCCGTCAGGAACAAGACGATTGCGAGTCCCACCATGATGCCGAAGGCGCCGGCGATGCTGACGTCGCTGACGCCGAGGAATCCGTAGCGGAACGCATTGACCATGTGCAGGATTGGATTCACATGTGAAAGAGCGCGCGCCCATGGTGGCAGCATCGCCACCGAGTAGAAGACGCCGCCGAAGTATGTGAGCGGCGTCAGCACGAAGGCCGGAATCCAGTTCACCTGGTCGAAGTTCTTCGCGAACACGGCGTTGATGAATCCACCGAGCGAGAAGATCAGCGAAGTGAGTAACACCGCCGCGACGATCAGGCCAAGGTGTTGCACCGGCAAGCGCGCGAACACCAGCGACACTACCGTGACGACGACGCCGACCATCATGCCGCGCAGCAACCCCCCGGTCGCATAGCCGCCGACGATGATCCAGTTCGGCAGCGGCGAAACCAGCAGCTCCTCGACAT
>JBOHZW010000345.1:0-3660 GCA_050738715.1 Steroidobacteraceae bacterium
TCCTTCTTGATCGCCAGCGCCGGCACCCACCAGGCATGGATGACATCCTGCGCCGTGATCAGCAACCGCACCTTGACGCCGGCCGGCACGACCAGCGGATGATCGACGTTGAGCAGGTAATCCGGCACGGTCGCCGGATTGATGTTCGAGCCGAGCTGGCGCGCCGCATTGCTGGCGCGGTCGAGCGTGGAGAACACCTCGACGCCCGAATCGACGTACTGGTAGCCCCACTTCCACTGGTAACCGGTGATGCGGATCGTGAGCTCGCTCTTCGAGGCATCATCTGTCTCGATCAGCGTCCTCGTTGCCGGCACAGCCATGATGATCAGGATCAGCG
The DNA here is from genome assembly GCA_050738715.1 of Steroidobacteraceae bacterium. Taxonomy (GTDB): domain Bacteria; phylum Pseudomonadota; class Gammaproteobacteria; order Steroidobacterales; family Steroidobacteraceae; genus FEN-1191. The sequence goes on from JBOHZW010000345.1 coordinate 338, forward strand.
CCGGCACGATGGTCCACATGATCTCCATCTTGGTGTTATGAACGAAGCTGGTGTCGGCGACTGCACCCTGCGACTTGCGGAAGCGCACCAGCGACACGATCATCCAGCCGAACACGCCGATCGCGATGACCACGCACCACCAGTACATGATCATGTGCAGGTCATAGATGCGCCGCGAAATGGCCGTGATGCCCGGCGTCATGTTCAGCGTCCAGGCCGCGAACGCGGCGGGGGACGCCAGCGCGGCAGTCGCGGCGGCGATGGCAGTTGCGAGTTTCTTCATGTTCATTAACTGGCCCTAGATGGTTCGCGGCTGGCCCCGCCGGCGATGGCGATGCGTAAGCGGCGCGGCATCTTAGCGGATGCGCCTTTTCTATCGCAACGCATTGATGTATCTGGCTTCAAGAGGCCTAGCGCAATGCACGAACGCGCACTGGAAGCAGGCGCGAGAGCGCTTCGCTCAAGTGTCCGGCATCGCGCGTGGCATCGATGGCATGGGGCAGAACGGCCAGTGGCGACGCGCCCAGCAAGCGCGCGAGCGTCGCGACGTTTTCATCAGCGGCGGCAAAGTACGGATCGACGTGCGTGGCGATCCAACCCGCCATCGAACAACCGCTGTGCGTGATAGCCTCGTGCGCTAACCGCGCGTGGTTAAGACATCCCAGGCGCAATGCCACGACCAGGATGACCGGCGCGTGCACGGCTCTGGCCACATCCGCCATCGACTCCGTATCGCTGATCGGCGTGTACCAGCCCCCGGCGCCCTCTATAAGGAGTAGATCCTGCTTGGCGGCAAGCTGCACCGCAATTTCGGCGATCTTGCGAATATCAATGCGGGTATTGGTCCTATTTGCTGCGATATGCGGCGAAATGGCGTCCAACAGGCAATAGGGATTTAACTTATTGTAGGGCGTGCGTTGGCCGGACGCCGCTGCGATCAGCAACGCGTCAGCGCTGACGAGCCCTCCTTCATGGATCTCGGCCCCCGACGCGACCGGCTTCATGCCGGCAACGGACAGCCCAGCGGCCCGGCCCGCTGCCAGCAAGCCCGCCGTGATGCGGGTTTTGCCCACGCCGGTATCGGTGCCGGCAACGAAAAAACGTGCGGCACTCATGGCTGCGAACGCGTGCGCAGCGAACTCAACGGCACGACCGCCTCGGCGCCCGCCGCGCGGCGCCCCGCAAACGCCGCGCCAAAAATGAATTCCCGGTGCGCCAGTTGTTCGCGGTCCATCACCGGCTCCGCCAGCCCCGCCGCGCCGAGCGCGGCGCCGAGTTGTGGCATGTCCGGCAATTGCGGCGCCGAGCCAGGACCGAGCGTCGCAAACAGCAGCAAGCCATTGGGTCGCAGCGTGCGCTGCACTTCACCAAAGAGCCGTGCCGGGTCATCACAATGCGGCAGCACCAGGTTGCTGAATACGAGATCGACCGATTGTGCTGCGAACGGCAGCGCGCGCGCATCCGCACAAACGCAATCGAAGCGGCGCCAGAAACGCTGCGCGCGTCGCGCCTGCTGCGTCAGCGCAAAATCGATATCGACGGCGATGACGCGCGCACGCGGAAACCGGCGCCGCAACGCGGCGGCGCTCTCGCCGCTGCCGCAACCCAAATCGACTATGTCGCGTGGTTCGAGCTTGAAATACTGCAGCCGCTCGAGCAACTCGTCGCGCGCAAGCGATGCGGACCGCGCCGCGCTGTCATCGCCCTCGTGCAAGCGCATCGCCCGCTGCGTGTCAGGCTGTCGCCGTGATGTCGGTCGCAGCGGCAGCCGCAGCGGCAGCCGCAGCCGCAACGGCGAGCGGCTCCGCCGCGGCGTGCGCGGCGCCCGGCGCTTCCCTGTGCATGCCGAGCCGCGCGAGCAGCGCGCGATCGTGTTCGACATCGGGGTTTCCCGTGACCAGCAGTTTTTCGCCGTAGAAAATCGAATTGGCGCCCGCCATGAACGCGAGCGCCTGCATTTCATCGCTCATTGTCTCGCGGCCCGCCGAGAGGCGGACCTGCGCGCGCGGCATCATGATGCGCGCGACGGCGATCGTGCGTACGAAATCGAAGGGGTCGACCGGCGCGGCATCGGCGAGCGGCGTGCCCGGCACGCGCACCAACTGGTTGATCGGCACGCTTTGTGGATGTTCGGGCAGTCGCGCCAGCGTAACCAGCATCTGCGCCCGGTCGCGCTGGCTTTCTCCCATGCCGACGATGCCGCCGCAGCAGACATTGAGGCCGGCCGCGCGCACCGCCTCGAGCGTATCGAGCCGATGCTGGTAGCTGCGCGTCGTGATGATCTTGCCGTAGAACTCCTCGGACGTATCGAGGTTGTGGTTGTAGTAGTCGAGCCCCGCGTCCTTGAGTTGCTGCGCCTGCGGCGCCGACACCATGCCGGCGGTCACGCAGGTCTCGAGGCCCAGCGCGCGCACGCCGCGCACCATCGCCGTGACTTTTTCGAGATCCTTCGGTTTCGGCGAACGCCATGCGGCGCCCATGCAAAAACGCGTTGCGCCCGCATCGCGCGCCTGGCGCGCGCGTTCGAGCACGGTATCAAGGGGCAGCAGCGCTTCGTTAGCAACGCCGGTGTCGAAGCGCACGCTCTGCGGGCAATAGGCGCAGTCTTCGGGACACGCGCCGGTCTTGATCGACAGCAGCGTGCTCATCTGCACCGCCGCCGGATCGTGCCAGTTGCGGTGCACTTGCTGCGCGCGAAACAGCAGTTCCGGGAAGGGCAGAGCGAACAGGGCCTCCGATTCGGACAGCGTCCAGTCGTGCCGGGGTTCGTGCATGCCCAATCTCCCTTATTCACATCAGATATGACGGCTGCACGATCGCTTCGCTCCGTGCATCGTCCCGCACACGATGTTCGCGAGCGTCCCGGCCACTGTCAACCTGAAACCACGCATGCAGTCGACAATCGAGCCGAGGCGCCTGCTGGCCGCTTGTGCCGCCTTCCTCGTGCCGCCGCGTTGCGTGCTGTGCGACGCGCCGGGCATGAATGCGCCGGGCAGGGCCGGCCCGCTCGACCTGTGCGCCGACTGTCTCGCGGGCCTGCCGCGCACCGCGGCGGGTGATGCCTTCCAGTCGCGCGCGTTCTCCCACATCTGCTGTCCGTGGCGATTCGAATTTCCGGTCGATGAGTTGGTGCGCGCATTGAAATTCCACGGCGAGCGTACCTACGCGCGCGTGCTGGGCACGTTGCTGGCGCGCGAGCGAATGGAGCTTGCGGCTGATGCCGAGGCCGCGCCGCTCCCGGGCCTCATCGTGCCGGTGCCGTTGCATCCGCTGCGCCTGCGTGAACGCGGCTACAACCAGGCCGCCGAACTCGCGCGCTTCGC
>JBOHZW010000346.1:0-3289 GCA_050738715.1 Steroidobacteraceae bacterium
TCGTGAAACTGGTCGACATCGCGGCGAGCAGCGCCGATCCGAGGAACAGCAACGCCGTCAGCCGCAACACCGCGCGGCGGCCGAAACGGTCGCTCAGCATGCCGGCGCAAAGATTGCCAGCCATCGCACCCCACCCCAGGCTGCTGACGGCCAATCCATACTGCAGACTCCCCGACTCGCCCTCGAGCCCGAAGTACTTCTGTACAAACGGTCCGGCTCCGGAAATAACAGTCGCATCGAAGCCCAGCAGGAAGCCGCCCATGGCCACGGCCAGCGCCAATACTGTGATGTTGAGCTTCATGACTGACCGCTGCGGTAAATCAGGCGTTTTTTCTGTGTTTCGGTCCCGGCGACCGGTTTCTGCAACCGGTTTCAGGGATGCTCCGCGTTTGCACGGAGCATGTCAAGCGATTAATCGCTTAGCCAATGGCTGCCCCGCGCCGGGGTGCGGCCGCGCAGTATTGCTCAACGTAGAGGCGATGCCCGGGAAGCTGCGCCACCGTCTTGTCGACCCGCATCTTGATGTTCGCGAGGAAGGCGCGCAGGTCCTCATCGCTCATGACCCCGGCGACCGGATGATAGTGCTCCGGCATGATGCCCTGGCCGAGCATGACCTGGATCCACGAATTCTCGGCGAACAATTCGTTCGCGATGCGGAACACGCGGCCCGTCTCGCGAAACAGGCGGATGCGGTGCGACAGCGTCGCCGGAATCTCCATGCTGCGGCAGTGCCGCCAGAACGGCGTGTCGGACCGTTCGGTCACGTGGTAGTGCAGCACGATGAAATCGCGGATCTGCTCGCACTCGAGCCTGGTCTGCTGGTTGAACTCGTCGATGTCGGCCTGGGACACGCCGGCGAAGGGAAACATCTGCATCAGCCGGATGATGCCGCGCTGGATCAAGTGGATGCTTGTCGACTCGAGCGGCTCGATGAATCCGCTCGACAATCCGATCGCGATGCAGTTCTTGACCCAGTGGCGCAGCCGCCTTCCGGCGCGGAATTTCAGCACGCGCGGTTCGGTGAGGCGCTCGCCCTCGATATTCTCCAGCAGGGTTTTCTTCGCTTCTTCGTCGTTGAGATATCGGCTGCAATACACCAGCCCGTTGCCGACGCGGCTCTGCAGCGGAATGCGCCACTGCCAGCCCGACTCGCGCGCGATCGAGCGCGTGTATGGGAGCGGTTCGCCGACCGATTTCGTCTGCACCGCGATGGCGCTGTCGCAGGGCAGCCAGTGCGTCCAGTCTTCATAGCCGGCATGGAGTGTCTGCTCGATCAGCAGCCCACGGAACCCGCTGCAGTCGATGAACAGGTCGCCTTCGACCTCGAGGCCCGAATCCAGGCGCAACGATGCAATAGCACCGCTGTCATCGTCGAGTTTGACTTCGGTGATCTTGCCTTCGATGCGGCGCACGCCGAAGGGCTCGCTGAACTTGCGCAGGTATTTGGCGTACAGGCTCGCGTCGAGATGGAACGCATAGTTCATGCCGCCCTGCGGCAGGTGCGCGAAACGGCTGGCGAGCGCAGCCTGCAATTCCAGGCAGTACTCGCCGTACTCGCCGGCCAGTCCGCGCTCGCGGCCACGCAGCCAGAAATGCTGGAAGCCGGCCGTCCAGTGATCGGTGCCCGAGGTGCCGAACGAATGTATGTATGTTTCGCCGACGGTGCGCCAGTTCTCGAACGAGATGCCCAGCTTGAACGTTGCCTGCATTTCGGCCATGAACTCCTGCTCGTTGATGTCGAGCAGGCGATGGAACAGGATGATCGGCGGAATCGTCGCCTCGCCGACGCCGACCGTGCCGATTTCATCGGATTCGACCAGACAGATGTCCAGCACCGCGCCCATCGTTTTTGCCAGCGCCGCGGCGGTCATCCAGCCGGCCGTGCCGCCGCCGGCGATGACGACCCTCCTCATCTGCTTGGAACTCACACGCTCTCCTTCTTCTCTCGCCATTCAAATCACCTATTCAATTGCTTCAGCAGCAAGGCGCGCAACGCGCGCGCACGGTTCACGTCCATTGCGCCCAGCACTCCGCGGCCACTCTCCGGAATGTGCGCAGTTGCGCTATCGTCGTCGGCGAACACGTAATGATCGAGGATGCCGCGCCATGCGGCGCGTTGCGGCGGCGGGAGCGATCGCAAGCTCAGCAGCGCGTGCATCAGCACACTGGCCGGCGCGCCGGTCCAGGCAGGCACCGTCTGCCACCAGTAATTGATGAGCACATTGAAGGCATCGAGGGCCTCGATGTGATGCCACCACATGCCGGGGATGTACAGCGCATCGCCTGCTTCCATTTCGACCGCCTGCGCATTGCGCAGCGCCTGCGCGAAGCGCGGAAAGCGCTCGAGGTCGGGAGATTCGAAGTCGACCAGGCTGATCTGCTGCCCAGCCGGCGTGAACTCAAGCGGGCCGCCGTACAAGTTGGCGAGCTCTGCCGGCGGAAACAGCGTGAAGCGACGGCGCCCGACCGCGACGCAGGCGAGGTTGTCGGGCATGTCGTAGTGCGCGGCAATGCGCGTGCGGTTGCCGAGCCAGATGCTCGCGAGCGCGTCGGGCGCAAGACCCGCGACATCGTTGTCGGCGCGCAGGCCCGGCAGGCAGGTGTCGATCGTCGTCGAGCCTACGTAGACGGCGGGGGGATTGGCATCGTGCTCGTGCTGCTCGATCGTATCGAGCACGGCGGCGAGCTTCACCATCGCGGCCTGGTAGTTGAACCCGCTCAGGTCGTCGTTGTAGAAGAATCGGCCGCGGATTTCCGGTGGTCCAAACCAGGCGCCCACCGTTGCATCGCGATAGTAGCCGCGCAAATAGGCGAGCGCCGCGGACATCGACGCTCGCCCGGCGCGCACCAGCGGCCAGTGCGCGACGAGACCGCGCAACAACAGTGGCTCGCGCGCTTCCCGCATGGCCTCGCGCCACGCGGAGCCCTGCGCCGCGCCGGCCGCGTCGATCGCGCGCACGCTGGCAGCGGCTGCCGGCATCACTTGCGCCGGTTGCGCCGTTCGATCAGGTCGCGGAAGTGCACGGTCGAAGCAATCACCATGTACATCGGTTCGAGGAAACCATGCTCATGAAGCTTCGTGACCGCCGCGCCATCGAGCTTGCGCGCCCGCTCCTCGTTCACCGTGTAGAAACCGGCCAGGCGATTTTGCGATCCGTCCTTCAGCTCGACATCCAGCACGAAGGATTCGAGCAGATCGTGTGCCGCCAGCGCATCGATGAATGCCGGCATCGCCGCAAGCCCCGCGTGCAGCGCACCGAGCAACGCGCTGATGCGTTCGAGGTAGGGC
>JBOHZW010000347.1:0-1688 GCA_050738715.1 Steroidobacteraceae bacterium
TTTCCCCAGCGTACCCTTGAACTCGCCGAGCTTGTCGGCTGCGGCTTTTGTACTCGCGTACGATGCATCCCAGGCTTGGGGCGTGGCGTAAAGATCGGTGAGATCCCACATCGTGTGATCGGCGATGGAGCCCACTGGCATAGCGACCGCCGGCGCGGCCGCATCGGCGGCGTGCGCGACGGGCGCGCTGGCGAGTGAAGCTGCCAGCGACCAGAGCGCGAGCGAACTGACCAATACTGAATTTCGAAACATGTTCGTACCCTTATCTTTATGAGGGAATGAGGAGCGCGATTCTACGGCGCGGACGTCGGGCCGCTCAAGCTGGCCTGTATTTGTTCGAGTTGCTCCCACCGGTCGAGACGCGTCATCAGCCGTTCCTCGACTTCCGCGGCGCGCGCCCGATCGGCCCGCCTGCGCTCGGCCCCTTCCCGAAAATAGTCGGGATGGCACATGCGCTCGGTCAGTTCGCGCTGCTCGGATTCCAACGCCGTGATTTCCCCCGGCAATGCAGCCAGTTCGCGCGTTTCCTTGTAGGACAGCTTCCGGCGCACTCTTGCGGCCGCAGCGTCGCCGGTCGTTGCCCCCGGCGTGGGCAAGACCGGCCGCGCCGGCGTGGATGCGGCCGGCGCAGCAGCCCGCTGCGACAGCCAATCGCGGTATCCGCCGGCATACTCCTGCCAGTGCCCGTTGCCTTCGGCCACTAGCGTCTGTGTCACGACATTGTCGATGAAACTACGGTCGTGACTGACGAGCAGCAGCGTGCCCGGGAATGACTGCAACGTGGACTCGAGCAGTTCGAGCGATTCCACATCGAGGTCGTTGGTCGGTTCATCGAGCACCAGCAGGTTGGCCGGACGCGCGAACAATCGCGCGAGCAACAGTCGATTGCGCTCGCCGCCCGAGAGCGCGCGTACTGGCGTCGCGGCGCGCTTGGCCGAAAACAGGAAATCGCCGAGGTAGCTGCTGATGTGGCGCTTCTCGCCGTTGATCTCGACGTAGTCTGAGCCGTTGCTCACTGTGTCGGCGACGCTCTTGTCCAGGTCAAGCTGCGCGCGCAACTGATCGAAGTAAGCAATCTGCAGGTTCGTGCCGAGCCGCACACTGCCGCTGTCCGGTTCGAGTAGGCCGAGCATCAACTTGATGAGCGTCGACTTACCTACGCCATTGGCCCCAAGCAGCGCGAGCCGATCGCCGCGCATGAACCGCAGCGAGAGGTCGCGCACCAACGGGCGCTCGTCGAATTGCTTGGACACGTTCGTCAGTTCCGCGACCAGCTTGCCCGAACGCTCGCTCGAGTCGATCGCGAGGCGCAAGTCTCCGATGCGCTCGCGCCGCGCCGCCCGTTCGTCACGCAGCGCCTCGAGCCGCCGGACGCGTCCCTCGTTGCGCGTACGCCGCGCCTCCACGCCCTTGCGGATCCACACCTCTTCCTGCGCCCAGAACCTGTCGAACTTGCGCCGGCCAACCGCTTCGGCGGCGAGTTCGGCGGCCTTCTGCCGTTCGTACGCCGAGTAGTTGCCGGGATAGCTGCGCAGCCAACCGCGGTCGAGCTCGAGTATCGAGGTGGCAACGCGGTCGAGGAACCAGCGATCGTGCGTCACGAATACCAGTGCCGGCGCCTTCAACAGCAATTCTTCGAGCTGCTCGATGCCGCCGATGTCGAGATGATTGGTCGGCTCGTCGAGCAG
>JBOHZW010000348.1:0-3243 GCA_050738715.1 Steroidobacteraceae bacterium
ACATGTCTGAATCCTGCGGCCAGTGCACGCCGTGCCGCGAGGGCACGGGCTGGTTGACCCGCACGTTGCGACGCATCCTCGCGGGGCAGGGCACGCGCGAGCACCTGGGGCTGCTGCTCGATGTCGCCAACCGCATCGAAGGTCACACGATCTGCGCACTCGGCGATGCCGCCGCGTGGCCGGTGCAGAGTTTCCTCAAGCACTACCGGCACGAATTCGAATTCATGGTCGATCACGGCGGACGCAGCATCGTCGCCCCCGATGCGCCGCCCGGCGCGCAGGTGGCGGCATGAGCGCCGAGTTCGTCAACATCGAGGTGAATGGCGTCGCGGTCAAGGCGCCGAAGGGCGAGATGATCATCCGCGTCACGGACGCGAACGGCGCGTACATTCCGCGCTTTTGCTACCACGACAAGTTGGCGATCGCGGCCAACTGCCGCATGTGCCTGGTCGAGGTCGAAAAGGCGCCGAAGCCGCTGCCGGCCTGCGCGACCCCGGTCGCCGAGGGCATGAAGATCTACACGCGCTCGCCGAAGGCGATCGCCGCGCAAAAGGCGACGATGGAATTCCTGCTGATCAACCATCCGCTCGACTGCCCGATCTGCGACCAGGGCGGCGAGTGCGAACTGCAGGACCTCGCCGTCGGCTTCGGGCGCGACATCTCGCGCTACACGGAGCGCAAGCGCGTCGTCAAAGACCTGAGCCTCGGGCCGCTGGTCTCGACCGACATGACCCGCTGCATCCACTGCACGCGTTGCGTGCGCTTCGGGCAGGACATCGCCGGCATCCAGGAACTGGGCACGACGGGACGCGGCGAGAACATGCAGATCGGCACGTTCATCGAGCACAGCGTCGATCACGAGCTGTCGGGCAACATCATTGACCTGTGCCCGGTCGGCGCGCTAAACAGCAAGCCGTTTCGTTTCCATGCGCGCGCCTGGGAAATGACGCAGCACCCGCTGGTGGCGCCGCACGACGGATTCGGCAGCCAGCTATACGGCCACGTGCTGCGCGGCAAGCTGATGCGGGTCGTGCCGCAGCCCTGCGAGGATATCAACGAAACCTGGATCTGCGACCGCGATCGCTTCGGCTACGAAGGGCTCGATGCGCCCGACCGGGTCAGCGTGCCGCGCGTGCGTGCCAGCAATGGCCAGTGGCAGGACACGGACTGGGACACTGCCCTGGGGCTCATGGTCAATGGCCTTAAAGGCGCCGGCGCCAATCTGGGTTTGCTCGCGAGCGCCGCGTGCACGGTGGAAGAACTGTACCTGCTCGCGCGCCTGGCGGATGGACTCGGCAGTGCGAACATCGATCATCGCCTGCGCCAACGTGACTTCCGCGACCAGGGCGGTGATGCATCGGCGCCGGGGTTGGGGCTTCCAATCGCAGGCGTTGAGGGGCTCGATGGGGTCCTTATAGTTGGCTCAAACCTGCGGGCCGAGCTGCCGATGCTGGCGCACCGGGTGCGCAAGGCGGCGCTGCGCGGCGCGGCGGTCAGTTTCATCAATCCACAGCGCTACGAGTACCTGTTCCCGGTAGCGAACATGGTGGTCGCCAAGCCGGCCGACATGCGGCGCGAGTTGGCGGGCGTGTTGCGCGCCGCGCTCGATGCGGCAGGCGCCTCGGCGTCAGCCTCGTTGGGCGCGATGCTCAATGGCGTGCAGGCCGACGACACGCACAAGGCGATTGCCGCCTCGCTCGGCAAGGAGCGCAAGGCCATCTGGCTGGGGGCGCTGGCACTGCGTCACTCGGCGTATGCCGAGCTGCGCGCGATCGCGCGTGAGCTCGCGCGCGTTACCGGCGCAACGCTGGGCGAGCTGGCCGAGGGCGCCAATGCCGCGGGTGCCTATCTCGCCGGTTGCGTGCCGCATCGTCTCACCGCGGGCATCGTGCGTTCATCCTATGGACGCGATGCCAGGCAGATGCTCGAGGAGCCGTTGCAGGCTTACCTGCTGATGGGCACCGAGCCCTGGGCCGACGGATTGCAACCGCGCGCACAGGCGACGCTCGAGCGCGCAAAGTTCGTCGGCGCGATCACATCGTTCGCATCGCCGGCGATGCTGCAGGTGGCGCACGTGTTGCTCCCCGCGGCCGGCTTCGCCGAGACCTCGGGCACTTACGTGAACCTCGAAGGCCGCTGGCAGAGTTTCGCCGGGGCTGCCCGCCCGCCAGGCAGCGCCAGGCCGGCGTGGAAGATCCTGCGCGTACTCGGGAATCTGTTCGACCTGCCGAATTTCGATTATCAATCGTCGGAAAGCGTGCGCGATGAACTGCGTGCGTCCATCGATCGCGCGCCGAAGCTGGGATACGAGAGCAGCTTCGCGGCATCGCCGTCCGCGACGGTAGAAACATTACGCGACGTGCCGATGTACCGCATCGACCCGCTGCTGCGACGCGCCGCCTCGCTGCAGGAAACGCGCACCGGCCAGGCCGCGCCGCAGGAGTATGCGTCGTGAATCCGAATGGCGGCTGGTTCTCGACGCACTGGAACGCGCTGCCCGGCTTCGTGCACTCGACCGTGTTCATCCTCGTGCTCTCGATCGTGCTGATCCTCTGCGTCGCCTACCTGACGTTGATGGAACGCAAGGTCATCGGCTGGATGCAGATGCGGCGCGGCCCGAATCGCGTGCGCCTGTTCGGCATTCCGAATACGGAATACCTCGGCCAGCCCTTCGCCGATGTCGTAAAGCTCCTTATCAAGGAAGTCATCACGCCGGCACGCGCGAACCCGGTGCTGTTCCGGCTCGCGCCGGCGATCACGCTGATTCCGGCGTTTGCGGCCTGGGCCGTGATTCCGATTTCGCCCGGTTTTGCTATCGCCGACGTCAATGCCGGCCTGATCTACCTGCTCGCGCTGACCTCGATGGGCGTGTACGGCGTGATCCTCGCGGGTTGGGCGTCCAATTCGAAATACGCGTTCCTGGGCGCGATGCGTTCCGCCGCGCAGATCGTCGCCTATGAAATCGCGATGGGTTTCGCGCTGGTCGGCGTACTGATGGCCGCGGGCAGCCTGAATCTGGGCGTCATCGTCGAGCACCAGCGTGGGGCGCCGGCGCACTGGAATGTGATCTGGCTGTTCCCGCTGTTCCTCGTGTATTTCATCTCCGGCGTCGCGGAGACCAATCGCGCGCCCTTCGATGTCGCCGAAGGCGAATCGGAGATCGTCGCCGGTTTCCATGTGGAGTACAGCGGAATAGGTTTCGCGCTGTTCTTCCTGGCCGAATACGCCAACATGATCCTGATT
>JBOHZW010000349.1:0-3280 GCA_050738715.1 Steroidobacteraceae bacterium
CGGGCCGCAGCACGCGCGCGAGCTGGTCGTAAAACACCTGCGAATACAGATCACCGGCCAGCGCGAAACGCGGTGGATCGTGAAGGATCGCGTCGACCGAACGATCGGGCAGCGTGAGAATCTGCTCCGCGATGTCACCCTGAGCGAGCTCCAGTGCCGCGCCCGGAAATGGTTCCCAGGGACTGTCGGGCGACCAGGGATTCAGCGAACGCAGCCACAGCACGGCTGCCTGTTTCTCGAACGACAGCACGCGCACCGCACCGCCGCGCAGGCACCAGGCCGCGAAGTAACCCAGGCCACCGCAGGTGTCGAGCACGCTCTTGCCGCGCGGCGCGATCAGCGCGACTTTGCGCTCCGCATCGGCGTACGGCGAGATTTTTGCGGTCGGCAGCATCTTGATGCCATCGATCTCGAAGGTCGGTGCGCCCCACTCCGTTGGCACGAGCTTGAACAACGAGCTCGTGAAAAGCGCTACCGGTTCGAATTCGGTTCCGCTCCAGTGATAGATCGTTCGAGGCCTGCAGGCCGCGAGGTATGGAAACGCGCGGCCTTCGAAACTCCACTCGTGCGCAGCCACGTCTACGGTGCTGCTGGTGCGCCCCAGATCCAGCGTGCAGGCAACCGTGGCGAGGCCCGCGTCGCGTGCAACCGCGAGCGCCTTGCACTCGCGCCCTGTCAGCAACGGCGTTGGACTCATGTGCTTAACACCGCAATTTCCTGTTCGCTGAGCAGGCGCCACTTTCCCTTGGCCAATGCACCCAGCGAAAGGCTGCCGATGCGCACGCGCACCAGCCGCAGCGTCGCCACGCCGCAGGCTTCGAGCAGCCGGCGGATCTGCCGGTTACGGCCTTCGTCGAGCACGACCTCGAGCCAGGAATGCCGCGCTCCGCTGCGCAGGCTCCGCGCCGCTTTCGCGCGCAGCCGCTCGCCGTCAGCAACGACGCCATGCACCAGTCGTTGCAGCAGTTGCGCCGAGGGCAACTGGTCTATGTGCACGTGATAGGTCTTGTCTGGCCCCGATGCGGGCGCGTTGAGGCGCGCGGCCCAGGCGGGATCGTTGCTGAACAGCAGCAGTCCCTCGCTCGCCTTGTCGAGCCGCCCGACCGGCGCGAGCCACGGCAGATCTGCGCCAGCGAGGCATTGATACACCGTCGCCCGGCCCTGCTCATCGCGCGCCGTCGTCACCAGGCCGCGAGGTTTGTTCAGCATCAGCACGACGCGCGCCGCGGCGACCGCGCCCTTCCCGTCGACGGTCACGCGGTCCACGCCCTGGCGCATTGGAAATTCCGGGTCGAGCACAACGCGCCCATTGACCTGCACGCGGCCGGCGCGCACCAACGCGGCGGCCGCGGTGCGCGAAGTCAGGCCGAGCTTGGAAATTACGCGCGCCACGCCGTAGCGCACAGGGCGGAGCGCGCGAGGCTGGCCTCGCCCAGGCATGCGTGCTAGAAGCCGAGTTCGCTGAGCGAGGGATGGTCCGCGGGACGCGGCCCCGCTTCCCAGCGGTATCGACGGTCGGCTTCGGCGATCGGCATGTCGTTGATGCTGGCGATGCGCCGCTGCATCAACCCTTCGGCATCGAACTCCCAGTTCTCGTTCCCGTAGCTACGAAACCACTGGCTGCTTTCGTCGTGCCACTCGTAGGCGAAGCGCACCGCGATGCGATTCTCGCGGAACGTCCACAGCTCCTTGATGAGCCGGTAGTCGAGCTCGCGCGCCCACTTGCGGCGCAGGAAGGCTTCGATCGCCTCGCGTCCCTGCAGGAATTCGCCGCGATTGCGCCAGCGCGAGTCGGGCGTGTATGCCGGCGCGACGCGAGCCGGATCGCGCGTGTTCCATGCGTCTTCGGCGAGGCGCACCTTCTTCGCGGCGGTCTCGGCGGTGAACGGCGGGAGCGGTGGACGGCTCATGCATGCACTGTAATGCGTTCGGGCCTGGACTGGTACCCGTCGCGGCGTTCAATCACAATGCGCTGAAACAGGGGACCTCCGCATGAAAATAATCCTCAAGATCAGCGCCTGGCACGCATGCCTCGCGCGCCTGCTCGATCGACTTCAATCGCTGCTGTTGCTAGCGACGCGTTTCTACGTGGGCTGGCAGTTCACGAAATCGGGCTGGCTCAAGATCAGTTCCTGGGATACCACGCTCGGCCTGTTCCGCGACGAATACCACGTGCCACTGCTCCCTCCGGATGTTGCGGCGGTGATGGGAACCTGCGGCGAACTCGGATTCCCGGTGCTGTTGTACCTCGGATTGTTCACGCGCATGGGCGCGCTCGGCACGCTGTTCGTCAACGTCATGGCGGTCGTGTCGTATCGCCAGGTCCTGCTGTCAGAAGGCTTCGAAGCCGCTCTCGGCCAACACGTGCTGTGGGGCTTCATGCTGCTCGTGTTGACAATATTCGGCGGCGGAAAATATTCGCTCGACGCGTGGCTCGAACGCCGCGCACGCACGGGCTGAAATCGCACCCTGTGGTATATTGCGCGGCCCTGCGCCGGGGGCCCTCTTTGCGGGCCCGATGGCGTGACCAAATAAACATAACGCGTTGATTTTCCGGAGGATTTTCCATGGATGCCGCTAACTGGCTGTGGCTGGCTGTGATCGCCGGTCTGCTCGCAATCGCTTACGGTGTGCTGTCGATGTTTTCGATCCTGCGGCTGGACGCCGGCAACGCCCGCATGCAGGAAATCGCGGCAGCGATCCAGGCCGGCGCCAAGGCCTACCTGAACCGCCAGTACACGACCATTGCGATCGTCGGCGTGCTGCTGTTCGTGGTGCTCGGGCTGGCGCTCAACTGGGTGCTGGCGGGTGGCTTCGCGGTCGGCGCGCTGTTCTCCGGACTCGCCGGCTACATCGGCATGAACATTTCAGTACGCGCCAATGTGCGCACTGCGCAGGCCGCGCATTCTGGCCTCAACGCCGCGCTGCAGGTCGCATTCCGCGGTGGCGCAATTACCGGCATGCTGGTCGTGGGACTCGGGCTCCTTGGCGTCGCGGGCTACTACCTGTTCGCGCGATCGTTCCTTGCCGGCAGTGCCAATAGCGAGGACATCGCATTGCATTCGTTGGTCGGCCTGGCCTTCGGCGGCTCGCTGATTTCGATCTTTGCACGCCTCGGCGGCGGTATCTTCACGAAGGGCGCGGACGTCGGCGCCGACCTCGTTGGAAAAGTCGAAGCCGGCAGCCCTGAGGATGCTCCGCGCAATCCGGCGGTCATGGCCGACAACGTCGGCGACAACGTCGGCGATTGCGCCGGCCTGGCGGCCGACCTGTTCGAGAC
>JBOHZW010000350.1:0-4773 GCA_050738715.1 Steroidobacteraceae bacterium
CCGCGGAATTTCGCACCGGCGATCAGTGAACCCATGTCGAGCGCGAGGATGCGCTTGTTCTTGAGGCCCTCGGGTACTTCGCCATTGATGATGCGTTGGGCGAGACCTTCGACGATCGCTGTCTTGCCCACTCCCGGCTCACCGATGAGCACAGGATTGTTCTTCGTGCGCCGCTGCAGCACCTGGATCGTGCGGCGGATTTCATCGTCGCGCCCGATTACCGGATCGAGCTTGCCGCTCGCGGCGCGCGCGGTCAGGTCGACGGTGTATTTCTCCAGCGACTGGCGCTGCTCCTCGGCGGCCGGGTCCTTCACGGCTTCACCGCCGCGTACTTCACCGATAGCGCGCTCGACCGCGCCCTTGTGCACGCGGGCTTCCTTGAAAATCTTCGCCAGCGTGTTCTTGTCCTCGAAGCCGGCCAGCACGAACAGTTCGCTGGAGATGTACTGGTCGCCCTTTTGCTGTGCGAGCTTGTCGGTGACATTCAGCAGGCGGCTCAAGTCATTCGAGACATTGATTTCACCAGGCGCGCCTTCGACTGTCGGCAGGCGATCGAGCGCAGCGCCCAGCAGTGCGCGCAATTTGCCGATATCGGCTCCGGCCTTCGACAGCAGCGGTGCGATACCCCCACCCTGCGAGTCAAGCAGCGCGAGCATGACGTGCGCGGGTTCGATGAAGGCGTGATCGCGACCTGCGCACAATGATTGTGCATCGGCGAGGGCCGCCTGGAAGCGGCTCGTGAGCTTGTCCATGCGCATGGTTTGGTCGGCCTGCGGAAAACGGCTTCGGTTGTGCTATGTGTTGGGCCTGGAAGGCGGCTTTTCAAGCACCGAGGGCGGCCTCGGCCACCCAGATCACCGCGATGCCGGCGCTGATCAACGCCACCTGCGCAGCGCTCCCGGCCGGGTCGACGCGCCGATGGAGCCCGGGGATCAAGTCGGCGACGGCGACATAAATCAGCGAGGCCGCGGCAACCGAAATCGCATAGGGGAGCACCTCGAGCGAGCCGCGCAATGCAAAGTAGCCGACCAGCCCGCCGATGATCGAGGTGAGGCTGCTGGCCGTATTGAACAGCAGCGCCCGCGCCGGTTTCATGCCGGCATGCAACAGCACGGCCAGGTCGCCCAGTTCCTGCGGAATCTCGTGCGCCGTGATCGCGATCGTCGTCAATATGCCGAGCCGCACGTCGGTCAGAAACGCTGCCGCAATCAGTACTCCGTCGAAGGCGTTGTGCACGCCATCGCCGATCAGCACGATCCAGCCCGCGGCACGGTCGCGGTGGTTGCCGTCCGGAACCTGGTGGCTCTCGCAATCCTCGGTATGACAGTGGCGCCAGAGCACGAATTTTTCCAGCACGAAGAACAGTGCAATGCCGCCCAGGAGCGCCGCACCGATGCCCTGCACGCGGTCTGGTCCGACCGCGGCCACCGCTTCGGGCAACAGCCCGAGCAGCGCTGCCGCGAGCATCGCACCGGTCGCAAAGCTGATCAGGTGCGGCAGCAGGATCGCGCGCCGCGTTGGCGGAAACAGCAGGAACAGGCCTGCCAGCGCAGCGCTGAGCAGGCCACCGAACAGCGTCGCGAGCAGGATCCAGGTCAGTGCATGCATGCGCGGCTCACTCTAGCACGCGGGTCAGCGAGGCACGGCACCGCTGCGCCAGATGAGCGCCGCCATGCGGCCGGTCCGGCCATCGCGCCGGTACGAATAACATCGGGCCGTGTCGGCGTACGTGCAGACGCTGGCCGAGTCCACGCGTGTGATGCCAAGTGCCGCCAGTCGCGCACGTGCCAGCAGCTCGAGGTCGCACTGCCAGCGCCCGCGGGCATTCGTCGCGAAGGCCTTCGCTGCGCGCGCATCATGGGCGATGAACGCGTCGCGCACCTCCGCGCCCACTTCGAAATGAGCCCGGCTGATCGCAGGTCCGAGCCACGCATGGATGAGCGTCGGCTCGACTTGCATCGCGCGCACGGTCGCCTCGATGACGCCGGCGCTCAATCCCCGCCAGCCCGCGTGTGCGGCGCCGAGCACGGCGCCGTCCGCGCTCGCGAACAACACCGGCAGGCAGTCGGCCACGAGGATCGCCAGCACGCGGTCGTCGGCGCGTGTGACCGCGGCGTCGGCTGGCCCCGCCGCATCGGAGGCAGCGGTCACTTCGGTCGCATCGGCCACGCGCACGCCCGTGCCATGCACCTGCTGCAACCAGAGCGGATCGCCGGGCAAATCAAGCGTAGCGCGCAGCTGCGCGCGATTGCGGGCCACCGCAGCCGGGTCGTCGCCGACGTGATCGCCGAGGTTGAAACTCGCGTACGGTTCCGTGCTCGAGCCGCCGCCGCGCAGCGTGCAGCCGGCGCGCACGGCGCCGGACGCACTCCAACCTGCGGCAAGAAAATCCATGCTCACCCGCCTGCGCGTTCCGCGCGTTCATCGGCATCTTCGCGCAGCGCCACCAGCAGTTGCTGGAAGTCGGCCGGCAGCGGTGCTTCGAAAGTGTGGTGCCGCCCCGTCAGCGGATGATCGAATGCCAGCCGCTGCGCGTGCAGCGCCTGGCGGCGAAAGCCACGGAGCGAGGCCTGCAGTAACTCGCTGGAGCCGGCGATCTGTCGGCGCCGTCCGCCATAGAGGGGATCGCCGACGATCGGAAAACCAATATGCGAGAGGTGCACGCGAATCTGGTGCGTGCGCCCAGTCTCCAGCTGTACGCGCAGCAGCGTCAGGCCATGGAACCGTTCCTCGATGCGAAAGTGCGTCACCGACTCGCGCCCGCCGTGCCGCACCGCCATGCGCGTGCGCACCGAACGATGCCGCCCGATCGGTTCATCGATCGTGCCGCCGGCCGTCGGTTTTCCAAAGCACAGCGCCAGGTAGCCGCGCGCGATCGCGCGCCGCTGCAGCATCGCAACGAGCGCATGGTGACTCTCGGGCGTGCGCGCGACGAGCAGCAGTCCGCTCGTGTCCTTGTCGAGTCGATGGATGAGTCCGGCGCGCGGCACGAGTGCCAACGCCGCATCGTGCGCAAGCAATGCGTTCTGCAGCGTGTGCGCCGGATTGCCGGCGCCTGGATGCACAACGAGCCCTGCCGGCTTGTCGATGACCAGTAGCGCTTCATCCTCGTGGACGATGCGCAGCGCGATGGCCTCGGGCGCGACGGCCGTCTGCGCCGTGAACTCTGCCTGCACGCGCGCCCGCTCGCCGCCGTTCAGGCGCGCGCGCGGCGCCACGACGCGGCCATCGAGCAGCACCGCACCCGCCTTGATCCACAGCTGCAGCCGCGCACGGGAGTACTGCGGGAGCGCGGCGGCGAGCGCCGCATCGAAGCGCTCTCCAGCGGCGGCGGCAGGCAGTTCGAGCTCGTGAACGCGGAACTTGGCGGGCATGGGGTGGTCGCAGCTGCGTCGGGTTTATTCGCTATACTGGCGCTTTCGCGTCGCAGGGTACAACGTGGCAGTCAGCAAGGTCTCCGCCCTCAAGGTTTCGCGCCGCCCTGTCGCCATTGCGAACGCCTCGTCCGCCCGCGTGCTGGGCGCGCTGTTGCTCGCCGCCAGCATCGCACTGGGTGGCTGCGCGCACCACCGGGCGCGCGACATGAGCCGCTTCACGGCCGAAGGCCTATATAAGGACGCCCGCAAGGCGCTCAGCGCCAGCGATTACGAACTCGCGGTGCGCGACTACGAAGCCCTGACGGCGCGTTTCCCGTTCACCGACCAGGCCCGCCAGGCGCGGCTCGATATCATCTATGTCTACTACCGCAAGGGCGAAAACGAAGCCGCCACCGACGCGGCCGAGCAATTCCTGCGCGAAAATCCGACGCATCCGCGCATCGATTACGCCTGGTACATGAAAGGCCTGATCGATTACGAAAAGACACCGTGGGCATTCGAACGCTGGTTCGGTGTCGACACGGCCAAGCGCCCGCCGGAATCGCTGGCCTCGTCGATCACGGCATTCACGACCGTGGTCAAGCAATTTCCGAAGAGCGAATACGCACACGACGCGCAGCTCCGCCTGATCTACCTGCGCAATCGTTTGGCCCAATACGAAATCAACGTCGCGCGCTATTACCTGAAGCGCGGCGCCTACGACGCGGCTGCGCAGCGCGCGCAACGCACGATCGAGCAGTACGACGGCGCTCCGTCCGTGCAGGATGCACTGGAGATCATGATCGAATGCTACAGGCGCCTCGGCATGAAGGATCTACAGGCCAATGTCGAAAAGGTCTACCAGGCCAACTACCACGAAGACAGCGGGCGCGACGCCCGGCGCCATCACTGGTGGCACTTCTGGTAGCAGTGAGCGGCAGCGACTGTCGCTAACCTGGGGCCTGTTCACACTTAGGACGAATCAGCGCCGATAGCCGCTGGTAATCGGATAACGCCAGTCCCGGCCGAAAGCCCTGCGGCTGACTCGCACGCCAGGTGGCGCCTGGCGCCGCTTGTACTCATTGCGCTGGACCATATTCAGAATGCGCGTCACGACCGCGCGCTCGAAACCGCGCGCGCAGATTTCATCGACCGAAAGATCTTCCTCGATGAAGGCCTCGAGAATCGGATCGAGCACGGCGTAGGGCGGAAGCGAGTCGGTATCCTTCTGTCCGTGACGCAGTTCCGCGGTCGGTTCGCGTTCGATGACGCGCGCCGGGATGGCGGGCGATACCGACGGCGCCAGTGAATTGCGATAGTGGGCCAGCCGGTACACGAGCTGCTTGCTGCAATCCTTGATCGGCGCGAATCCACCATTCATGTCACCGTAGAGCGTGGCGTAACCCACCGCCATCTC
>JBOHZW010000351.1:0-4871 GCA_050738715.1 Steroidobacteraceae bacterium
AAGTGGATCGGTTGCAGCGCCGACGACGGGCTACCTGCACCTGGGTACGACCGCGTCGGCTGATGGCCACAACATCGGCGTCAACAATCGCTACCTGTTGCGCGACGGCAAGCCATGGCTGCCGGTGATGGGAGAATTCCACTACACGCGCGTGCCCGCGCAGTATTGGGATGAAGAGCTGGCCAAGATGCGCGCCACCGGCATCGACATCGTGTCGGCCTACGTGATCTGGCAACACCACGAGGAGCGCGACGGGCAGTTCGACTGGCGCGGCGATCGCGACGTGCGCCGCTTTGTCGAACTCTGCGCGAAGCATGGGCTGTACGTGTTCCTGCGGTTGGGCCCATGGGTGCACGCCGAGGTCCGCTACGGCGGCATTCCAGACTGGGTTGTGGCGGCGATGCCGACGCGCAGCAGCGATCCGACATATCTGTCTTACGTGAAACGCTTCTACGAACAGATCGGCGCGCAGGTCAAGGGACAGCTGTGGAAGGATGGCGGGCCCATCATCGGCATCCAGATCGAGAACGAGTACAACCGCACCGGCCCGCGCGAGGGACGCGCGCATATCGCAGATCTCAAGCAGCTCGCGTTGCAGGCCGGGTTCGATGTGCCGCTGTACACCGTGACGGCCTGGGACAACACGGTCTACCCGGCGCGCGAAGTGACGCCGGTGTTCGGCAGCTATCCCGATGCGCCGTGGGCCGCCTCGCCGGGCAAGTCGCCGCCGAATGAGGCCTACGCGTTCCGATTCCAGAGCCGCGTGACGGGCGATGTGACGCCGAAGTCGCTGGCCGCGAGCGCCGCGGGCGTTGCAGACTAGGATCGCGCGAACACGCCAGTCCTCACCGCCGTATATGCCGGCGGCCTGCCGAGCATGTACCGGCGGCGCACCGTCGTGACGAGCGATGACATTGCCAGCCTGTTGACGATCCAGGTCGGTTCGGGCGTCAACCTGTACGGCTATTACATGTTCCATGGCGGGCGCAATCCGCCCGGGTTGCCAACGCGCGAGGAAAATACCGGCATCGGCGGCTACAACGACCTGCCGGCGATGGGCTACGACTTCCAGGCGCCGATCGGCGAATACGGCCAGATGCACGAGGTACTCGGGCACCTGCGTCCGATGCATTATTTCCTGTCGACCTTTGGCGCGGAGCTTGCGCCGATGGTCACTCGAGCGCCCGAGGTGCTGCCGAAGGGCGTGGATGACTTCAGCTCGCCAAGGTTTTCAGTGCGCAGCCTGGATGAGCGCGGGTTCCTGTTTGTCAGCAACCACGTGCGCCTGTATCCGCTGGCTGCGCAGCGCGCCGTGCGCTTCTCCGTGCGCCTGCCGAGCGAGACTCTGACATTTCCGGAGAAACCGCTCGACATTCCGGCCGACAGTTATTTCGTCTGGCCGCTGAACATGGACCTCGCTGGTACGCAGCTGGTGTACGCGACAGCGCAGCCCATCACACACGTTGCGACCGACGCCGGCGAGCTGTACGTGTTTCGCGCCGTTGGAGGAATCCCGGTGGAATTGGCGCTCGATGGCGGCACTGTTGCCTCGGTACAGCTTGGGAACGGCGCGAGCCAACACCGCGCGCCCGATGGGCGCGTTATCGTGACGGGCATCCGGCCGGGCACGCAGGTTTCACTCACTGTGCACACGCGCAGCGGCGGCAACGTGCGAGTGCTGGTATTGAGCGAAAGCCAGGCCGAGCGGTTGTGGGTGCTGCCCGTGCGTGGAAAGACACGGTTGATCCTGACCGACGCGCAACTGTTCATGGACGGTGAAACCCTGCAGGCCCGCTCGCACGGCGATCCGCATCTGCAATTGGCGGTGTTCCCGGCGCTGGGAACGACCACCCATGCAAGCCTGCCGCTGCGCAAGCATGCGAGTGATGGGCTGTTCGAGGTCATCGATGCACTCGCCCCGGCTGCAGCGAAGACCGCGGTGACCGTGACGCGGTTGCGCGAAGCGCAAGCCGTGCCGCCGATCGCGATCGGAGGACCCGCGCAAGCTGCGCTGGCGCCCTACCCCGAGACCTTTGGAAAATCCGCCGCGTGGACGCTGTCCGTGCCGGCCTCCGCACTGCAGGGCGTGGGCGACGCCTACATGAAGATCCACTATGTCGGCGACATCGTGCGGTTGTTCTCCGGCACGGAACTCATCGACGACGCGTACTACAACGGCCTGGATTGGGAAATCGGCTTGAAGCGTTACTCGGCCTTGCTGGAGCAGCCCTTCACGCTGACATTGCTCCCGCTGCGCCAGAACGCGCCCATTTACCTCGAGCCGGACGCGGTGCCGAAAGTATCCGTCGGGTCGCAGATTGCCGAGCTCGGCAGCGTCGAGGTAGTCCCGGAATACGCGCTGCAGCTGCGCTAGCGCGCCACCGGCGCGGCATCGTTGCTGAAGCTCAACCAGACGGATTCCACCTCTACGCCTGCGGCATCGATGCCGGCCACCCCGTCGTGGTTCTTTTCGATGTCCAGCTCCAGGCGCTCGACATCGGCGATGTGCACGTGATCACCCGCTCCGCCGCGGCTCGCCGGACTTGGGCGCCAATAGTTCCACAGCCCGGGATATGGACTTGGAATCAGGATGCTGCGCCCGGCATGCAGATCGGCAAGCGGCACGGACTGCTCGCTCCACTGCGTCGTTGCCGGCACGTCGACGTTCCAGCTGGATCCGTCTTTCTCGACCAGCTTCACAGTGACCAGGCCGCGTTGGCCGCCCGCCGCGCGCAGGCGGACATGGAGCTTGTCTGCCGTCGACGCGATCGCCGTCCTCGCAGCGATGCGTTGGCCGATATACAGCTCGGCTGCGTAGCGTTCCGGCGTGTCGGCGCCGAGGTTCGGCAATTCGACGTGCAGTGCAGCCCGGTCGCTGAATTCGCCAGGTACGATGCTGAAGAATGCCGAGCGGTATTGCTCGCCCGGCCGAACGAACGACAACTGCGCCACATCGGGGCCCGCATCGAACAACCGCAACGCCGTGCGCGCAGGCGCGATGCGGAACGTCCAGTAGGCATCGGCATGAAACGGCCACGAGCCGGGTTGTCCCTGCGCTGCTCCCGGAAAGGTTTCACTGCGCTCGCCGCTCGCTGCTGTCGCCGCGTATTCGTAAACGCCCTCGCTGGCGCGGGCCGCATCGACCGTCACGGCATAGTCGTTGCCGGAAACGCGCGTCATGGCCAGCGGTGCTCCAAAATCGCGCGTGCCGAGCGGCCGCAACCACAGCGATACCCTGTCCGGCAATGTTTCGTTGGCAACGCGAACGCTCAGCTTCACGGCATCGCCGGCGGTGAATTCCTGCGGCGTCAGTGTCTGCACATCATCGGTGTAGTGGCGCGGCTCGTTGACGTGGTACTCGTCCATTCCCACACGATTGATGAACGCCGGCAGCGTCGCGGGATCAACGCTGCCATTCGCGCTCAGCAGCCACACACCCGGCACGGCCGTGAAGCGCCCGGATTGCGCGCGTTGCGCCGCTTCATCGTGCCGCTGCCACAAGCGCACCGGCCGAGCGGTGAACGACGCACCGAGGTCGGGGAGTTGCAAGCTCATCGGCCACGATCGATCGAGCAGCCGCGAGACCACTTTTCCGGGTTGCGGCTGCTCGAACGGATCGCGCACCAGCACTTCATCCGGATAGATTTCCAGGCGCCAGACACCGTTGCGCACCTTGTCGAGGAAATAAGCACCCGTGCCTTCATAGCCGACTAACGGCGATGCGCCGAGCCCGACGATGCGCGTGAGCCGGGCGGCATCGCGCGGCCGGGTCTGGGTCGGCCCGGCATTCATGTACGCGTCGGGCGCGTTCAGCTCGCCCAAGTCTTCTTCATAGCTGACACGGAAATCACCGAAGCGCTGGCTGTCGGGGTAACGACCATATGATTTTCGCGATGGGAGCCGGCGCATGACTTCAGCAGCGATGACCGCGCTGATGGCCTTGCGCGGCGTGTGCACCAGGTTGAGGAAATGCGTCTGCCAGCCGAGGTTGTACGGCGCCGTCTGCAGGGAATCGTAGGCGAACATGGTCGCGAACTGCGTCCCCACCGAACGATAGGTGCGCGCCATGGCCGGGTACAGGTAGCCCGTCAGCAGGTCCGCCTGGTCGAATTCGTAGACGATGCGTGGGCGCTTCGCCAGGTCGGCGCGCAGCATGTCGGGATAGGAATCAACGCTCGGCAGGAAGTTGCCCTGCAGCGTATGGCCCGCTACCAGGCTCGACGGGTACCAACCGAAACTGACGCCATCGGCACGCGAGCGGCGAATCGCCTCCGAGATGCCGAAGTCCTGTGACACGTTGTAGAACGTCAGTTGGTGGCTGCCCGTATCGTGCACTGCGTCCACGAGCGTGTTGATGTAGGCCACCGAACCGGCCAGATCGTCGGTGTGATGCACAGGCTCGTTGATGACTTCCACGAACAGGATAGCCGGCTCGTCCTTCAGCGCTACGCCGGTGTAGCGATTGACGTGCCGCAGCAGCTGGCCAATGTAGTTGGCCTGCGCCTTGATCGAATCCGGGTTCACGCCCATCTGCTCGCGACTGTAGTACTTCGAAAACCCGACCTGGTCGGAAGGTCGCCCGAGCTGGTCAGCAAAGCGCGGATCGTAAGTATGGATCGGCGTGAGCAACATGTAGATGCCGCGCTTGTGTGCCGCTGCGACAAGGTAGTCGAGCAGGTCGACGTGTTCGTTGACGATGAGGTTGCCCTGCCGGTCCGAATTCTCCCAGTCACCCCAGGAACACAGGCGCAGCGCGGTCCAGCCCATGCGCGCGAATTGCGCCAGGTCCTCATCGACCATCGCTTTGCGGTTGGCCGATACAATGCCGGCCATGCGGTAGTCGGAGCCGGACATGATGCAGTAGTTGGCGC
>JBOHZW010000352.1:0-9909 GCA_050738715.1 Steroidobacteraceae bacterium
GATCGGGCCTTTTGCCCGATCCGCGCACTTGCGGTGCCTGCCCTTTGCCTTTACAAAGGTCAGGGTCCTTCCCGGAATCACCGCATGAATCTCGACGAACTCCGCCAGCGCCTCGACACGCTCGATCGGCGCCTGCTTGAACTGATCAACGAACGCCAGGCTGCCAGCCGCGAGATTGCCCGCGTCAAACGCGCGACGGGATATCCCACGCGCGACTACGCGCGCGAGCGCGACGTGATCCTGGGCGTGCGCAAGAATGCCGCGGAACTCGGCGTGCCGGCCGACATCGCCGAGGGTGTCATGCGCTTGCTGATCCGCTCCTCGCTGACGACTCAGGAACAGGCCAGCGTCGCCGCGCGCGGCGCCGGCAGCGGAATGCGGGCGCTGGTCATCGGCGGCGCCGGCAAGATCGGCGGCTGGTTCGCGCAATTCCTCGCCTCGCAGGGCTTCGCGGTCGAGGTTGCCGATCCCGCCGGCGGCGCGGCGGCGACGGCGGAATGGCGCAGCAGCGCGCTCGATCACGACTTTATCGTCGTCGCCACGCCGCTTGGCGCCACCAACGAGATCCTGCGCGAACTGGCGGTGCGCCGGCCGCGTGGCGTCGTGTTCGACGTCGGTTCGTTGAAGACTCCGCTGCGAGCGGGTTTGAGCGCACTGCGCGAAGCCGGCGTGCGCGTCGCTTCGATCCATCCCATGTTCGGGCCGGATACCGAATTGCTGTCGGGGCGCCACGTGATTTTCATCGACCTCGGCGCAGGCGATGCGCTCGAGCGCACGCGCAACCTGTTCGCGCCGACGATGGTGGAACAGGTGGTCATGAGCCTCGATGAACACGACCGCCTCATCGCCTACGTGCTGGGGCTTTCGCACGCGCTGAACATTGCGTTCGTTACGGCGCTGGCACGCAGCGGCGAGAACGCGCCGCGCCTGGTGCAGATGTCGAGCACGACTTTCGATGCGCAGTTCGATGTCGCGGCGCGCGTTTCGAACGACAGTCCTGAACTCTATTTCGAGATCCAGCACCTGAATGAATACGGTGGCGAATCGCTCGACGCGCTGGCGCAGGCGGTCGAGAGCGTGCGCAGCGCGGTGCAGGCCGGCGATGCGGCGCGCTTCAAGGAACTGATGCTGGGCGGACAGGAATACACGCAGGGCCGGCAAAGCCTGACGCAGCGACGCGCCTGAAGCACTCGGCGCGCTGAACAGGCCCTATCGCCCGACGCGGCGGCGCAGCAGCAGCAGAAACACCGGCGCGCCGATCAGCGCTGTGATGGCTCCCACCGGCAGCTGCCGGGGCGCGGCCACGGTGCGGCTCGCGATGTCGGCGAGGCACAGCAGCCCGCCGCCGCACAATGCCGCGCCGGGCGCGACGAGCCGGTGGTCCGAGCTGCGCAACGCGAGCCGAACCATGTGCGGTGCGACCAGCCCCACGAATCCGACCGGACCTGCGGCCAGCACCGCAAGTGAAGTGAGCGCCGCCGCGACCAGGAACACGAGCGGCCGCGCCAGGCGCGCATCGAGCCCCAGCACGGCGCTGCGCATTTCGCCGGCTGCGAGCACGTTGAGCGCGCGTCCGCCGAGCAGCGCGATCAGCAGCGCGGCGCCTGCGGCGGCGAGGTCGAACCAGGGATGTTGCGCCCAGCCCAGGTCACCGGCCAGCCAGAACACCATGCCACGCAACTGCCCGTTGTCCGCGATGGCGAGCAGCACCGAAATCACGGCGCCGCAGGCGCTCGCGAGCACGACACCCGACAGCAACAGCCGGCCCGTTTCCGTGCCATTGCCGAGCCACAGCACCAGCGCGCCGACGCACAACGCGCCGGCCGTGGCAGTCCACTCGAGGCCGCCGAGCGAAATCCCGGCCAACATGCCGGCGAGTGCACCGACTGAAGCGCCACCCGACACGCCCAGCACGAAAGGGTCGGCCAGCGGATTGCGGAATAGTGCCTGCAGCAGCACACCGGCCAACCCGAGCAGGCTACCGACCGCGAAGGCCGAAATCGTGCGCGGTAGCCTGATCGTGCGCACGATGGTGCCGGCGAGCTCATCGCCCCCGCCGCTTAACGCGGCGAGCGCCCGCGACATCGACAGGCTGGCCGAGCCGGCCAGCAGCGAGGCCAGCAGGCAGGCCAGTGCCAGCGCCGCGAACGCCGCCAGCGTCCAGATTTGTGTGCTCCTTGTCATATGCAGAGCCTGGGGCCTGTTGACATATAGAACGTCGATGCGGCCGTGCTTGGGTTTGCGCCAGGCAAGGCGCGACGACCGACGTGTATTGAATATACATGAGGGAGGAGCAACGCCGCCCGGCACAAACCCAAGCCGGCCCCGAGGGTTGCGCTCAAAATGCTTTCATACGGCGTTGCTCGGCGCTCACGTGGAATGACCACGCATCGCGCCTCGCGCCTGGTCTGAAAGCATTTTGAGCAGCAACGCATCGACGTTCTATATGTCAACAGGCCCCCAGACCGCGCCCGGTCGATAACAAGACCCAGCCGCTTGAGCGCGGGGCCCGGTAAAGGGTAAAACAACCGCATTATGGGCGATGTGATCGATCGGGATGGGTTTCGGGCCAACGTCGGCATCGTGCTGATGCAGGGCGATGACCGCCTGTTCATCGGACGGCGTCCGGGCGGACGCGGCTGGCAGTTTCCACAAGGCGGCATGCAGCACGGCGAGGCGGCCGAGGATGCGCTGTTCCGCGAACTGGGCGAGGAGATCGGCCTCAAGCGCGAAGACGTCGAAATCATCGGCCAGACGCGCGGCTGGTTGCGTTATCGGCTGCCGGCGCGATACCAACGGCGCGATTCGCATCCCCGCTGCATCGGTCAAAAACAACGCTGGTACCTGCTGCGGCTGATACCCGTAGATCCGCAGTTCCGCTTCGACACGGGCGGTGAACCCGAATTCGATCGCTGGCGCTGGGTGGATTATTGGCAACCGGTGCGCGAGGTCATCTATTTCAAGCGCACGGTCTACACGCGAGCCCTGCACGAGCTCGGCGCGCAGGTCTTTCCGCAGGGACTGCCTCAATATCCAGAGTGGTGGCACCAGGACGACAACGGCGCTGGCGACCGCGCCGCCGAAGTCGAGACCACTTAAGGTCGCTGCACAATGGATATGCCGGGCAAACTCGTCGTTCGCACCTATGCGCCTGCGCGGCGCTGGACCATGTTCGCCTCGGCACTGCTGCTCGGCACCGTGGCGCTGTACCTGGCCTTCGAGTTCGGACGCCAAAAGGCGGGGTTTGATGGCATCCAGGCGGCGGAGCAGCGCGGCACGCTCGAAAACCAGATCGTCACGCTGCAGGCCAGCACGCATGACCTGCAGGTCCAGCTCGCGGCAGCCGATGAGTCGCGCATTGCGCAGGTGCGTGAGCGCAGCGAAGTCGCCAAGACGATCGGTGAGCTGCAGGCCGCACTCGGGCGCGCACAGCAGGACCTCGATTTCTACCGCGGCATCGCCAATCCGCTCGCCGCCGCCAAGACGCCGAACTTGCGCGTGCAGCAGTTCCAGGTGCTGACGAACGATGCCGCCGCGCATCGCTACACGTTTCGCTTTGCATTGAGCCGCACTTCGCGCGTCGATGAAACCTCGGCCGGCACGCTGGCCATGACGGTCGATGGCGAGCGCGCCGGCGTCGCGGCCAGCGTCGATCTTGCCGCGCTGACTGCCTCGAAGCAGAAGGAAGTGCCCTACAGTTTTCGCTACTACAGCAATATCGAGCAGCCTGTGACGCTGCCCGCGGATTTCCGCGCCGAACGCGTTACCATAGAAATTCGGCCGGCGCGCAAGAGCGGACCACCTTATCGTCAAATCTTCGTCTGGAATCCGGACGCATCGTGAGCTAGACCGCATGTTCAACCGCAGTGAAAAACAAGCCGCCAGCATCGATACCCTGATCGGCCGCAGCGCCAGCGTACAGGGCGACATCGAATTCTCAGGCGGCTTGCACATCGATGGGCGCGTGGCCGGCAATGTGCGTGTAGCCGGCGGCAACGCCTCGGTGTCGGTCAGCGAGCACGGTCTGATCGAGGGTTCGATCGAAGCGCCACAGGTGGTGCTGAACGGCACCGTCAACGGCGACATTTATGCGGCCGAACGTGTCGTGCTCGGCGCAAAGGCCCGCGTGCGCGGCAATGTCAGCTACGGCGTCATCGAGATGGCGCTGGGCGCGGAAATCACCGGGCGGCTGATTCCCGGCAATCCGACGGACTCAGCCGACAAGGCGAAGGCTTCCTAGGCCGATTTCGCGCCGCTTTTTGACGACCCGCGCCGGCGGGCCTAAACTTGGGTCCATCATGGATGCACCCGTAAACGAAACGCCCGCGCAGGAGCCGCCGTTGGTTTTCACCGACGCGGCGGCGCTCAAGGTGGCGGATTTGATCCGCGCCGAGGGCAATCCGAAATTGATGTTGCGCGTGTTCGTGCAGGGCGGCGGTTGCTCGGGTCTCCAGTACGGATTCGAGTTCGACGAGGAATTGCAGGATGGCGATACCTGCGTCGAGAACCACGGCGTGAAACTGCTGATCGATCCGATGAGCGTCAATTACCTGGGCGGCGCCCAAATCGATTTTCGCGACGGTCTCGATGGCGCCCAGTTCGTGATCCGCAATCCCAACGCCACGACCACCTGCGGTTGCGGCTCTTCGTTCACGACGGCCTGATCGCTGCGTGACCCGCGCTGCGCGCACCGTGCCCGACGTCCTGGCGGCCGTCGATCTCGGTTCGAACAGTTTCCATCTCGTCGTTGCCCGATACACGCACGGCCAGCTCGTCGTGATCGACCGCATGCGCGAGATGGTGCGCTTAGGGGGCGGCGTGGGCCCGGATGGCCGACTCGACAAGCAGGTGGCGGCACGCGCACTGGCCTGCCTCGAACGCTTCGGCCAGCGATTGCGCGACATGCATGCACGGAGCGTGCGCGTCGTTGGCACCAACGCACTGCGCATTTCGCGTCGCAAGCAGGCGTTCCTGGAGCGCGCGCGCGATGCGCTCGGGCATCCGATCGAAATCATTTCGGGAATGGAAGAGGCGCGCCTCATCTATGCCGGCGTCGCGCACACACTGCCCTCGGAGCCCGGGCGGCGGCTCGTCATCGACATCGGCGGCGGCAGCACCGAGGTCGTCATCGGCGAGGGCTACGAACCGCTGCTGCTCGAGAGCCTCAAGCTCGGCTGCGTGTCGCTGAGCCATCGCTATTTCGGCGACGAAAAACTCTCGCCAAAGCGCTTCGAACGCGCGCGGCTGGCGGCGCGCGTCGAGATCGAACCGATGCAATCGCGTTTCCTGCAGCAGGGATGGGAAAGCGTCGTCGGCAGCTCGGGGACGGTGCGCGCGATCGGCGAGTGCCTGCAGGAGCGCGATCCGCAGCTGACCGCGATCACCGCCGAAGGGCTCGACAAACTGGTCGAGTCGATGATGCGCGTCAGCCATTGCCGCGAGCTCGAGCTCGAGACGCTCACCGAGGAACGGCGGCCGGTGTTTCCCGGCGGTGTCGTCATCCTCGCGGAATTGTTCGCGGCGCTCGGCATCGAGCAGCTGCGCATGGCCGAAGGCGCGCTGCGCGACGGCCTGCTGCACGACATGGTCGGCCGACTCACCGCTGAAGATCCGCGCGAACGCACCGTCAGTTCAATGGAGCGCCGCTACCACGTCGATGCCGCGCAGGCCGCGCGCGTCGAGGCGACCGCGCTGAATTTCCTCGCGCAGGTGGCCGAGCACTGGGAGCTGGACGATCCGCACGCGGAGCTGGCGCTCAAGTGGGCGGCGCGACTGCATGAGATCGGCCTCGATGTCGCGCACAGCGGCTATCACCGCCATGGCGCTTACCTGCTCGAGAACGCCGACATGCCCGGATTCGCGCGCGAAGAGCAACTGCTGCTGGCGCGGCTGGTCGGAGCGCATCGGCGCAAGCTGACGCTGACCGGCGTCGAGGACCTGATTCCGCCCTGGGATCGGCTGGCGCTGTTCCTGATGCTGCTGCTGCGTCTCGCGGTGCTGCTGCATCGCGGCCGGAGCGATACGCCGTTGCCGCCGATCGAGCTGACGGCGCGTGGCCGCACGCTGGAACTGCGTTTCCCGGCGCGCTGGCTCAAGGACCACGCGCTGTCGATGGAAGACCTGCACCAGGAAATCGAGTACCTGCGCACGCAGGGCGTGAAACTGCGCGTCTACTCCGGCAGCCGCGCCGCAGCCGCGTAAGTCTCCAGCAACTGGCCCTGCGCATCGCCGGCGGGCGCGTCGCCACCGGCCGCATCCGGCGTCGCGCGCTGGTAGCTGCCGTCGCTCTGCAGCAGCCAGGCATGGGTGTTGTCGGTCAGGTAACGCTCCAGGTCTTCGCGAATGCGCGTGCGTAGTTTCGCCTGCGCGATCGGGAACGCCACTTCGATGCGGCGGAAGAAATTGCGCTCCATCCAGTCGGCGCTCGCCAGGTACATCTGCGCGCGGCCGGCATTCTCGAACCAGAACACGCGCGAATGCTCGAGGAACCGGCCGACGATCGAGCGGACCTGGATGTTCTCGGAGACGCCCGGCAAACCCGGCCGCAACGCGCACACGCCGCGCACGATTAGGTCGATACGTACACCTGCATTCGAAGCACGGTAGAGGTTCTCAATCGTAACCGGGTCGACCAGCGCGTTGAGCTTGGCAATGATGCGCGCACTCTTGCCGGCGCGCGCATTCGTGATCTCGCGCTCGATCAATGCCTGCAGCGCCTCGTGCAGCTTGAACGGCGACTGCAGCAGTTTGCGCAGGCGCGGCGTCTGCGTAAGGCTCGTGAGCTGCAGGAAAATCTCGTGCACGTCGGTGCCGATCGCCTCATCGCAGGTGAACAGCCCGTAGTCGGTGTAGCTGCGCGCCGTGCCGGCGTGGTAGTTGCCGGTGCCGAGGTGGCAGTAGCGGCGGATGCCCTGCGCCTCGCGCCGCACGATCAGCATCAGCTTCGCGTGCGTCTTGAAGCCGACGACGCCATACATGACGTGCGCGCCGGCTTCCTGTAGCCGCGTCGACAGCTCGATGTTCGCCTCTTCATCGAAGCGCGCGCGCAGCTCAATGACGACGGTGACGTCCTTGCCGGCGTTCGCCGCGGCGACCAGCGCGTCGACGATGTGCGAATGGTCGCCGGTGCGATACAGCGTCTGCTTGATCGCGAGCACGTTCGGATCGGCGGCGGCCTGCCGCAGGAAATCCATGACGGGTGAAAAGCTCTGGAACGGGTGGTGCAGCAGCACGTCGCGCTGGCGTATCGCATCGAACAGGTCGTGCGCGCCGCTGAATCCTTCCGCCATGCCCGGCGTGAACACCGGATACTTGAGATCGGGCCGCGGCACGAGATCGTAGATGACGGAGAGGCGGTTCAGGTTCACCGGACCCGGCACCGAATACCAGTCGAGCGGTTCGAGCGTGAATTGCTGCAGCAGGAAATCGACCATCTGCTGCGGACAATTCGCGCCGGTCTCGAGCCGTACCGCCGCGCCATAGCGCCGGTGCGCGAGTTCACCCTCGAGCGCGCGGCGCAGGTCATCGACTTCTTCGTCGTCTATGAACAGGTCGCTGTTGCGCGTCAACCGGAATTGGTAGCAGCCGAGCACCTGCATGCCGGTGAACAGCCGCGCGACGAAAGCCTCGACGATCGTCGACAGCGCAACGAGGCGCTGCTTGCCGCCGACGCCCGGCAGCGCGACGACGCGCGGCAGGGAGCGCGGCGCCTGCACGATCGCCATGTCGCCGTCGCGCCCGAAGGCGTCCTTGCCGGCCAGCTTGACGATGAAGTTGAGACTCTTGTTCTGGATGCGAGGGAACGGCCGCGCCGGGTCGAGTCCGAGCGGACTCAAAACCGGCTCGACCTCCGCGGCAAAATGATTTTCGAGCCAGGCGTGTGTCTCGGCATCCCAGTTCGTGCCCGGCAGCAGATCGATGCCTTCCGCCTGCAGGTCGCCCAACAGCGAATCGTTTAGCACGCGGTATTGCTCGGCGATCAGCGCGCGCCCGCGAGTGTGGATCGCCGCCAGTTGCTCCGGGATGCTGAGCGAGTCCGGCGCGGTCTGCGCGGAGCCGAGTTCCAGCAGCTGCTTCAGTCCCGAGACGCGAATCTCGAAGAACTCATCGAGGTTCGATGAGCAGATGCACAGGAACCGCAGCCGCTCGAGCAGCGGCACGCGCTCGTCCTGCGCCTGCGCCAGCACGCGCGCATTGAACTCCAGTGCCGCGAGTTCGCGGTTGATGAAGTTCTGCGGCGCACGAAGCGGAAGCTGGTCCACGGAAAACCCGGCTGAAACCCTTAAGACGCCATTGTACGGGCGGAGCCCGTGACAACTGTGTTACAGCGTCGTAAATCCGCGAACTGGCCCCTGCGGGGTGGCAGAACCGGACTACCGGGCAGTAGTGGCCGGCGCAGCGGCCGGCTGCAACTCGATAGCGGCCAGGTAGGGTGCCGTCTGGCGGGTGAAATCGGCGCGCAACGAGGCATCGAGCGGTGTCGCGTCCGGCAACTTGACGTGCTGCGGATCCAGATACCGGCCGTTCAGCCGGTATTCGTAGTGCAGGTGCGGGCCGGTCGCGAGGCCGGTCATGCCGACATAGGCGATGGTCTGGCCCTGTTGCACGCGCGCGCCGACGCGCGTCGAGGTCGCAAAGCGCGAGAGGTGTCCATAAACGGTGACGATGCCGCCGCCGTGATCGATCTCGACGAGGTTGCCATAACCGCCACGCCGGCCACAGAAGCGCACTCGGCCATTTCCGGCGGCACGCACCGGCGTGCCGCTCGGCGCGGCGTAATCGACGCCCTGGTGAGCGCGCACCAAATCTAAGATCGGGTGATAACGCGCGCGGCTGAACTTCGAGCTGACGCGGCGGAACTCGAGCGGCGCGCGCAGGAACGCCTTTTGCATGCTGCGGCCATCCGGGCTGTAGTAGCGCTCGCTGCCGTCAGCTGAGCGATAGCGCACCGCGCGCACCTCGCGTCCCTGGTTCGTGAAGCGCGCGGCGAGGATCGGGCCATCCTGCAAATACACGCCGTGCTGGTACAGGCGTTGGTAGCTGACCGTGAATTCATCGCCGGGCCGCAGGTCGAGCGCGAAGTCGATGTCCCAGCCGAAGATCTGCGCGAGTTGCAGAACGGTCTGGTCCTGCATGCCGGCGTCCTGCGCGGAATCGAACAACGATGAGTCGATGACACCGTGAGCCACCACGACGCGCGGCTCGATGGGCCGCGCGCTGACATCGGCGCGGAAGCCGTCGGCGGCGCGCGTCACCTTGAGCTGTTCGGTCAGCGACAGGTTGCGCTCGAGCGTAAGCAGTTCGCCATTGCGGTGCGTGAGGTGCAGCGCTTCGCCCGGCACGAGCCGATCGATGAGCGCGCGTGCGCCGCTCAAGGCGCGCAGGTTGGCCAGGTCGGTGAGGCTCAGCGCGAGCTTTCGAAAAATCGCATCGAGTGTGTCGTTGCGCCGGACGATCACTTCGATGCTGCTGAAGGGTTCGGCCATCGAGGCCGCTTGCGGCGTGAGTGCTGCGACCGGGGCCTGAGCGATGTTTGGAATGGGCTCAGGTTGCGGGTAGCGATCGTTGACCGCCAGTGCCAGTACGAACAGGCTGCAGCTGACGATTGCCGGGCGAAACAAGCGCATGGCGCACGGTACTGGGCCAACGATGCCGGGTCAACGTAGCGGGCGCGCCATCCTGTTAAAGTTGTGACCTATGGCAAGGATTACCGTCCCTGTTCCCGAACAACTCGCCGAGCTGCAGCGCGGCGCCTCCGAGGTATTGACGCTTCCGGACCTGGAAAAAAAACTGCGTCGAGGTGAGCCGCTGCGCGTCAAGGCCGGCTTCGATCCCACGGCTCCCGACCTGCACCTCGGGCACACGGTGCTGATCAACAAACTGCGCCAGTTCCAGCAATTCGGCCACGAG
>JBOHZW010000353.1:0-1511 GCA_050738715.1 Steroidobacteraceae bacterium
TCCGCCGGGCATCGGCCCAAGCACGCCGCTGCGACGCGCCGCCGCGGCAGCAGCCTGACCGCCCTGCGCCACCTGCGCCGCTTGCGCAGCGGCGTTCTCGGCATCGTTAGCTACGGTCGCGAGATTCAGGTTTAGTTCCTGCGATTGGCCGTTGCGTTGCACGGTGACCGTGGCGGTCGCGGCCGAGGAGAGCGTCTGCAGGATTTCATTGCCGCGATTCACGTCATCGAGCGGCGTGCCATTCACGGCTGTAATCACGTCGTTGGCGCGTAGCCCCAGGCGGTTGAACGAGGCCACGCTGGCGCGGCTGCCGGGATAGATCCGAAATCCGCTGAGCTTGGTGCCCACCATGACCGGCATCGCGCGCAGCAATCCGCTCAACATCGCACCGTTCCCCTGCGCGAGCGCCTGCAGGCGTTGCCCCGGACTCAACTGGCCGCTGGCGGCCACCGGTGGCGGCGCCTCGGCCGCGGTCGCCAGTTTCTTCGGCAGCGGGAGCGATTCGATCACACCGCCGCGGTCGAGCAGCACGTGATCGGGATACACGGAATACAGGCTTACGCCGCCCGGCACTGCGCCGCCGACGGTGTACAGTCGCGCCGCGGCCGCGCTGGGTCCCAGGATCGCCATGCCGCGCTTCGGATCGGGCACCGCGAGTACGCCCGCCAGTACCAGCTGCGCGGCGGTTTGTGGCGCATCGCCATCCGCCACAGCTGGCGCGGCATTGCCAAACAGGTGCGCGGACACAATTGAGGGAATTTGCAGCGTTGGACGTTGCGATGCGGCGCCCGCGGACCCCGCCGAGCTCTCATGGGCACGCGCGCCATGGTTTTGTGAAGTCACGACGACGCCCGCCTGAATAGCGAGAAGCGCTGCGAGCACGATGACGGCCAGCCGGGGGCCTTGCCCGGCGATGAGCGCCTGCGCGGCGCCGGGTGACTTGAGTTCTTCCAACCAGCCCATATCAAGCCATCATACGGCGCGTTGCTTGCATGGCTCAACTGTCTGTTTTTTCGAACTTCTTGACGCGTTATGCAGTCCCAGGCACGAGCACTGTCGGCATCACGCGACGAGGCCCACCGCGCTTTATAATCGCAGCTAGCATGGCCGACCCGAACGAATTGCCCGAACAGGGTGTAGCAGTCGCAGAAGCGGCGCCGAAGGCGAAGGTGCCGCCGTTGTTCCGTGTCGTGCTGTTGAACGACGATTACACGCCGATGGAATTCGTCGTCGATGTGCTGGAGCGTTTTTTCGCGATGGCCCGCCACGCGGCGACGCGGGTCATGCTCGAGGTCCACACGAAAGGCAAGGGCGAATGCGGCTTGTTTACGTACGAAATCGCCGAGACCAAGGTGGCGCACGTTACACACTACTCGCGCGAGCACCAGCATCCGCTGCTGTGCACGCTCGAAGAAGCCTGAAGCACCTGCCGGAATCTGCTGGAGTGACTGAGCAGTGTTGTCGAGCGAGCTTGAGTTCTGCCTGAACCAGGCCTTTCACCAGGCGCGCAG
>JBOHZW010000354.1:0-2016 GCA_050738715.1 Steroidobacteraceae bacterium
AGTCGGGTGGAACTGCCAGAACTCCATGTCCTCCAGCGGGATGCCGGCGCGGGCCGCCATGCCCAGGCCGTCGCCGGTGTTGATGAAGGCGTTGGTGGAAGCCGCGAAGATGCGCCCGGCGCCGCCGGTGGCCAGCAACGTGGTCTTGGCTTCCAGGATATGCAGGTCGCCGGTCTCCATTTCCAGGGCGGTCACGCCCACCACGTCGCCCTCGGCGTCGCGGATCAGGTCCAGCGCCATCCATTCGACGAAGAACTGCGTGCGCGCCTTCACGTTCTGCTGGTACAGCGTGTGCAGCATCGCGTGGCCGGTGCGGTCGGCCGCGGCGCAGGCGCGCTGCACTGGCTTCTCGCCATAGTTGGCGGTGTGGCCGCCGAACGGACGCTGATAGATCGTGCCGTCGGGGTTGCGGTCGAACGGCATGCCGAAGTGCTCGAGCTCGTAGACGACGTTCGGCGCCTCGCGGCACATGAACTCGATCGCGTCCTGGTCTCCGAGCCAGTCGCCGCCCTTCACGGTGTCGTAGAAGTGGTAGTGCCAGTTGTCCTCGCTCATGTTGCCGAGCGAGGCGCCGATGCCGCCCTGCGCCGCGACGGTGTGCGAGCGCGTCGGGAAGACCTTCGACAGCACGGCGACGTTGAGTCCGGCACGCGCCAGCTGCAGCGATGCGCGCATGCCGGAACCGCCGGCGCCGACGATGACGACGTCGAAGCGGCGCCGGGTCACTGCGGGATTACGGGCTGAACCCACTGTCATCAGAGTCTCCACAACACCTGGACGGCCCAGCCCGCGCAGCCGACCAGCCAGACGATCGTCAATACCTGCAATGTCAGGCGCAGCGCCGGCGGCTTCGCGTAGTCCATCCACAGATCGCGCATGCCGACCCACGCGTGCACCAGCAACGAAACGATGACGGTGAACGTGAGCACCTTCATCCACTGGCTCGCGAAGATGCCCGACCACTTGTCGTAACCCATCTCTCCCGGCAACAGCACCTGCACGATCACCGCCAACGTGAACAGCGCCATCACGACCGCGGTGACGCGCTGCGAAAGCCAATCGCCCAAGCCGTAGTGGGCGCCGACGACGGTGCGCCGGGAGCCGAAGTTCTGTGCCATCCGCGTGCGCCTCAGAAAAAGAGCTTGTAGCCCAGCGCGAGCGTCAGCACTGCGGTGGCCACGAATGTCACGAGCGCCGACTGGCGGCCGAACTTCAGGTCGACCGCGTGCGTCATGTCCATCCAGACATGGCGCAGGCCGCCGATGAAGTGCATCACGTAAGCCCAGATCAGCGCGAGCGCCACGAGCTTGAAGAACCAGCCCGGAAGCGCGCCCCAACCCGTGCTGAACACGCTGGCGAAGCCGGCGTAGCTGACTTCGGAAGTGACGCTGTTGTCGAACATCCAGATGATGAAGGGCAGCAGCACGAACAGCAGCGCGCCGCTGATGCGGTGCAGGATCGACGCCCAGCCCGCAAGCGGAAGCCGGTAGCGCATCAGTTGCGAGAGATGGATGTTGCGATAGACCGGTCGTTGCTTCAGGGTATCTGCCATGCCAACCTTGGTTCGTGAGGTGTCCGCCGCGTGATTCAACTGATGATTTTATTGCAACGCAGCAGCGTAGGCGTCAGGGCTGTTCGGCGGCGCGTCTGGCCTAAACTGTCGCCCGGTCAAAATAGCCCGCAACCTTCACCCCTTCTGGAGCAGTCGATGAGCAAGAAACCCGTCCGAGTCGCCGTCACCGGTGCAGCAGGCCAGATCGGCTATGCGCTGCTGTTTCGCATCGCCTCGGGAGAAATGCTCGGCAAGGATCAGCCGGTGATCCTGCAGCTCCTCGAGATTCCCGACGAGAAAGCGCAGAAAGCGCTCAAGGGCGTGATGATGGAGCTCGACGACTGCGCCTTCCCGCTTCTGCACGGCATGGTGCCGGCGTCGGACCCGATGGTCGCGTTCAAGGATGTGCAGGTCGCGCTGCTCGTCGGCGCGCGACCGCGCGGCCCCGGCATGGAGCGCAAGGA
>JBOHZW010000355.1:0-2094 GCA_050738715.1 Steroidobacteraceae bacterium
GCGACCGCGAGGCCCGTGAAGGCGTTGTACATCGAGATGACTACCGGCATGTCGGCGCCACCAATCGGCAGCGTCATCAGCACGCCGAACAGCAGTGCGAGCACGAAGAACAGCGAGACGTGAAAGGCATCGTGCGTGAAGCCGCTGGCCAGCAGCGCTGCGACGAACAGCGCGGCCAGCAATACCACGATGTTGAAGATCTGCTGGCCGCGGAAGCGCCAGGATTTCTTGATCAGGCCCTGCAGCTTGCCGAAAGCGACCAGGCTGCCGCTGAAGGAAATGGCGCCGATCAGCCCGCCGATCACGCCCAGCGCGCCCATCGTCAGCGTCATGCTCTCGGCGCGATACAGCTCGACTGCCGCGATTGCTGCCGCCGCGCCGCCGCCGAAGCCGTTGTACAGCGCGATCATCTGCGGCATGTCGGTCATCGCGACGCGCCGCCCGCTCCACCAGGCGAGCGCCGTGCCGGCGATGATCGCCGGCAGGATCCACTGGTAATTGCCCATGCCCGGATACAGGAACGTGAACACGGTGGCGACCAGCATGCCGGCGCCGGCCCAAACGATGCCGCTGCGCGCCGTGACCG
This sequence comes from Steroidobacteraceae bacterium, assembly GCA_050738715.1. Taxonomy (GTDB): domain Bacteria; phylum Pseudomonadota; class Gammaproteobacteria; order Steroidobacterales; family Steroidobacteraceae; genus FEN-1191. Next base: position 587 of record JBOHZW010000355.1, read on the forward strand.
GCGAGCTCATGCGCTTCAGTCCCATGATGAACAGGAACGCCGTGACCAGGTAGCTGACCTGGATCAGCCACTGGCGAACGTCGGCGCCGAGCGCGGAGGTGTCCATCAGTGGCCACCCGGCTTTTTCTTCGTGCCGCTGGACTTGAACATTTCCAGCATGCGCTCAGTGACGACATAGCCGCCGGCCGCGTTGCCGGCCGCCATGAATACGCCAACGGCGCCGATGACTTTCTCGAGCGTCGTGTGCGCATTGCCGAGCGCGACCATCGCGCCGACCAGCACAATGCCGTGCACGAAATTCGAACCCGACATCAGCGGCGTGTGCAGGATCACCGGCACCTTGGCGATGACTTCGTAGCCGGCGAACGCGGCCAGCATGAAGATGTACAGGGCAACGATGCCGGTGATGGCGACTATCGGGGTCATGTTCCCTCCACGGCCTTGCGCGTGGCTTCGTGCTTGATGGTGCCGTCGTGCGTCAGGCACGACTGCGCGAAAACCTCGTCGTTCCAGTCGATTGCGAGCGCGCCGTTCTTGTCGAGGGCCGGCTTGATCAGGTTGAGAAGGTTACGCGCGTACATTTCGCTGGCGTGATAGGCGAGTTGCGCGGGCAGGTTCACCGGACCGACGATCTTCACGCCGTTGTGCACGACGGTTTCTCCGGCGCGCGTCAGCTCGCAGTTGCCGCCGGATTCGGCCGGGATGTCGACAATCACCGCGCCGGCCTTCATGCGCTCGACCGCGGCGCGCGACACGATGCGCGGCGCCGCGCGTCCCGGGATGGCCGCGGTCGTGATGACCGCATCGGCGAGCGCGATGCGCGCCTCCAGCACTTCCTGTTGCTTCGCTTTTTCCTCGGCCGTCAGTTCGCGCGCGTAGCCGCCGGTGCCTTCGGCCGAGACGCCAGTCTCGATGAATTTTGCGCCGAGCGATTTCACCTGTTCACGCGTTGCGCTGCGCACGTCGTAGGCTTCGACTACCGCACCGAGACGCTTCGCCGTGGCAATGGCCTGCAATCCCGCGACACCGACGCCGACGATGAGCACCTGCGCGGGACGAATCGTGCCCGCGGCTGTCGTCAGCATGGGGAGGAACCGATCCAGTGTGTTGGCCGCGATCAGCACGGCCTTGTAGCCGGCGATCGCGGCCTGCGATGAGAGGGCGTCCATCGACTGCGCGCGCGAGATGCGCGGCACGAGTTCCATCGCAAAGCTGGTGATGCGCTTGTCGCGTAGCGCCGCAACTTCCTGCTTGCGCGCATGCGCCTGCATGAATCCAACGACAACGGTGCCGGGCCGCAGCGCCTCGATCTGCTCGAGAGTCGGTGGTTGCACGGTCAGCAGGATGTCGCACTGCGCGAGCACTGCAGCGGCGGAATCCGCCCATTCGACTTGTCGGTACAGCGCATCGGGGAACTGCGCGCTGACTCCCGCGCCGCGCTCGATCAGCACGCGTGCTCCCGCCGCCGCCAGTTTGCCGGCCACTTCGGGCACGATGCTGACGCGAGT
>JBOHZW010000356.1:0-2836 GCA_050738715.1 Steroidobacteraceae bacterium
CTTCATCGCCTGCAACAGCACCAGGCTCATCTGCAGCAGCACCTTTAGCTGCTTGGCAATGCGGTCAGACTCGCAATCGGCAAAGCTCTCGGCGCAATCGCCGCCTTGCAACAGGAAGGCTTCGCCGCGCTGTGCGGCCGCAAGGCGCAATCGAAGGTTTTCGACTTCCCATGACACGACGATCGGCGGCAAGCGCGACAGGTCGGCGACGGCGCGCTCGAGTTCGGCGCCGTCGCCATAGCTCGGCTGCTGCTGCACCTTGCGCGACTGCCAACTCGTCGGTTGCCACGAAGTCGTGTCGGTCGATCTCATGGCGACGATGTTAACACGCCCGCTTCGATGGCCCGCCCCGGCAGCGCCACGCTGATACAAGCGCCGCGCAGCAGCGCCGACTCGTCGACGATGAGTTCACCGCCATAGAGCGCGACCGTCTCGGCGACCATGGCAAGTCCCAGGCCATGACCGCTGGCGCGTTCATCAGCGCGAACGCCGCGCCCGAGCACACGTTGCCGGTCTTCCCGCGCGATGCCCGAGCCATCGTCCTCGACCAGGATGACCAAGCGCTGCGCGGCAGGCCGGGCATCGTCGAGCCGCACGTGGATGCGCACCTTGCCACGACACCATTTGCAGGCGTTGTCGATGAGATTTCCGAGCAGCTCGGTGATGTCGCCGCCATCGCCGGCGAAACCGGCATCGGGTGCCACATAGGCATCGATGACGAGGTCCTTGCCGGAATGAACCTTGAGGAGCGCGACGCGCAGGTCGGCCACGAGCGGCGCCACCGGCACCGTCTGCTGCCCCAGGGTCACGCCGCCGCTGGTCGCCGCGCGCTGCAACTGGTGATCGACGATGCGCGCGATGCGGTCGATCTCATGGTCGAGAGTGGCGTGTTGCGGGACGTCACCCGACAGCGCCGCGCGCATGACGGCCAACGGAGTCTTCAGCCCGTGCGCGAGGTTGCCGAGCGTGTCGCGGTAACGCGCTATGCGAACGCGCTCCGAACGCAGCAGCGCATTCAGCGAACGCGCGACGCCGGAAAGCTCACGCGGAAAACCCTCGCCCAGTTCCGCGCGACGGCCGCTGTCGACCTCGGCGATCTCCTGCTCAAGGCGCCGTACCGGACGCAGCACGCGGCGCAGCAGCCCGCCGAGCACCGCCAGCAGCAATAGCGTCAGCACACCGAACCAGGCGAACAGTTGCTGCCGAAAGTGCCGCAGCTGTGTGTTCAAGCCAGCGAGGTCCTCGGCGGCGCTGAATACCAGGTTGGCCTTGTTGCCCGGCGCGTAGTCCCACTCGAGACCGCGATTGAGGATGCCGAGTTCGGTGCCGTCCGCGAGGCGCGCCTGGAAGAATGCCACCCTGCCGATCGCCACCGGCGCGCCGTAGTCGACCGCGACCCCTTCGCTCGACGGCGAGTTCCATAGCACGCGTCCGCGCGCACTGCGCACCGCCGCATATTGGCCGGAGTGCGGACGGCTGAGACGCGATTCGGGATCGAGCAGCCGCAGGTCCATGCGGCCGGTGTCGGTGAGCTCGGCGGCCGTCACCAGTGCGATCACTTCCTGGTCGAGCCGATCGCGCAACGCCTGCATCGCCGAATCGCGAAACAGGTGATTGAGCACGAACACCGTCAACGCGAACGACAGCACCAGCGGCACAGCGACGGCGAATACCAGCTGCCTGCTGACCGAAGGTGTGCGCTTCATGTCAGCAAATGCCGGCCTTGGCAGTAGCTGCGGGCCATGTTGCGCCGCCGCCCGCTACTCGCCGGCGGCGGCGCGCGCCAGCGTGATGCGATAGCCGCGCCCGCGCAGCGTCTCGATCGGCTTGATCTGATCGTCCGGATCGAGCTTGCGCCGCAGGCGTGCAATCAGCACCTCAATGACGTTGCTGTCGCGCTCGAAATCCTGTTCGTACAGTTTTTCGGTGAGCTCGGTCTTCGAGATCACCTCGCCTGCGTGCAGCATCAGGTGTTCGAGCAAGCGGTACTCGAAGCTCGTCAATTCGACCGCGGCGCCGTGCACGGCGACGGTCTGCGCGCGCGTGTCGAGCACGACGGGGCCGCACGCCAGAAGCGGAGTGGTCCAGCCACTCGCGCGTCGCAGCAAGGCAGCGAGGCGCGCCTGCAGCTCCGGAAAGTGAAAGGGCTTTGCGACGTAGTCGTCGGCTCCGGCGCTAAGTCCTTCGACCTTGTCCTGCCAGCGGTCCCGCGCGGTCAGCACCAGCACACCGAAACTCTTGCCGGCGGCACGCAGCCGACGAATCAGCTCGAGCCCGGAAATCTTTGGCAGTCCCAGGTCGATGATCGCGACATCGATCGGATATTCGAGTCCCGCGAACAGACCTTCTTCACCGTCGGCCGCAGCATCGACGGCGTGGCCCGCGGCGGTGAGATCGTGCTTCAGCGACTCGCGCAGCGCGGTTTCGTCTTCGACGATCAGGATACGCATGGGCGCGAACCGGCCCTAGCCGCCCGACAGGATCTGTCCGGAGGCGGCATCGACGACGACATTGAATACGCGCTGCTGCGACAGGAGCCGCAGCTCGAGCGCGGCGCGGCCGTTGACGGTGGTCTCGGACACGCGCACCACGCGCGCGTTGTAGCGCTTTTGCACCGAATCGATGATGCGATCACGATTGGAATTCTCGCCACTGAACGTGCGCGCCATCGGCGGATCGTCGAACGCGGCCAGCGCGGGCGCGGTGGCGCCAAAGCCGCAGCCGAGCAACAGCGCAATCGAGCCAATCGGAATCCGCCGCGCTGCCCTCATGCTCACTCCCGGAAAAAACCGCCGCTCGCTGTGGGTGCGAGCGGCGATGCAGGCATATTAGTACC